>DBHX01000023.1 GCA_002296285.1 bacterium UBP8_UBA817 | reverse complement strand
GTTGACAATACCAATCCAGATCGGCGGACCATTATATTGTCAGCCACATTGCCAAAGTTTGTGATGAAAGTGGCCAACTCGTATTTGGTGAACCCCATGAGCATCAATACCACCAGTGAAGCGAGTGGTCAAAAACCACAAATTGAGCAAACGTTTTATAAGTGTGATCGCATTAATAAAGTGAAGTTATTGAGTCGAGTCATCGATAGTTTTCCAGAGTTTTATGGCTTTATTTTTTGCAATACCAAGCGAGAAGTGGATGAGTTGGCGGCCACACTCATTAATCATGGGTACTCTGTTGAGTGCATGCATGGGGATTTATCCCAAGCACAGCGGGAGCGATCCTTGGCCAAGTTTAAAACCAAGCAGTGCGATATATTGGTGGTGACCGATGTTGCAGCGCGTGGGATTGACGTGAAAAATATTTCCCATGTGATTAATTATTCTGTGCCACAAAATACCGAAGTCTACACCCATCGCATTGGCCGAACGGGTCGTGCGGGTCAATCAGGGGTATCGATCACATTTGTGAAAGAGCGTGAATTCTTTAAATTTAAGCGCATTATTAAGCAGCAAAAGGGTGGGATAAAGAAAAAAGAAGTCCCAACAGCCGCCGAGGTTTTGGACAGTAAAAAGGCCAAGTTTTTAACCGATGTTCAGACATGTGAGCCCAAAGGCTTTCATTTGGACATGGCCAAGAGCATTCTCAAGGACCGGTCCCCGGAAGATGCCATTGCGTCCATACTCAAAATCAGATGCCGGGATTTATTTAATAAAAGCAACTATTAACAACGCGCATCTTCAATTTTCCAACCCGTAACAATTTCATATAGTGTTACCGGGTCACTTTCTTTTAATCGTTCGAGCCCCTGCAAATGGTCAGGATGTGTTGGAATCCCAATATAGGTTAGAAATAATTTGATGTCCTCTGTTTTGTAGGCAAAGCGTTTTTGGTCACCCGATCGTAGTTTCAGGTGTTTTAAGTCATTAAGGGCGAGTTCCCTTGCTTTGGCTCTAAGTACCCCAACCCGTTCATGGGACTCAAGAAATCGAACATACAGAATGCGCAACATGGGATTAAACCCATCGGCGCATTGTCGTTTAAAAAATTCATTCGGGCCACCATCAAATGTGTTGCTTATGAAGCGACGATCCGGCAATGTGCCGCGGCGATGCCCACTATGACCATTCGTCTCTTGCAAAATCTGGCCATAATCAATCGATGTTAAGGCCTTAACCTGTGGCGCGTTTAATCGATTCTCTATTAAAAAGTTGCCGGGGTTATTAAAGTCAGCATCACATAAAATCCATGCAACAAGACATAATTTCGAATAAATGTGGAGTTTGGAATGGCCGCGGTTAATTTTTTTACTTCATTTGAAATATCCCCATTATCATTCAATGTCATTGAGTCAGGATAAAATTGCCGTGCAACAAAAACTTGTTTCTTTTCTTTGGCCGCCATGGCAATTTGGGGCTTAAATGGGTCCAATACCCCCAATTTTCCATCTTCTGTGACATGCATCATCACATGTTTTAACACCATGGTACGTTCTTCACAAATCGTGGCCAAGCATGGCCCCAAAAATTCACGAAGGCATTCATTAAAAGGAACAAATTTGAGCAGCCAGTAATGATCCGAAGGGGTTTTTCCAACAAGTATGCGACCCAATCGTGAGTATTGCGTTTGGGTTAAAGAATCTTTTGGAAAACGGGTTAAGTATTTGGTTAAATTACAACGTGTTAATAGTGTATTGATGGTGTCATGGTAGGCATTCATTTCATCCATGGAAGTGGGAGCTGCGCCACCTTCTTTTGTATGGCTTAATAGCTCCGCCAAAGGAACCACCGAAATATCTTTAGGGTTCAATGGTGGCGGTGTCATGTCTCCCAAGCCCATGAGCTCCCATAAAAACTTAAATTGTTGCATGCCCATGTCTTTGGACGGGTTGCTCGAGAAACACCGCGTGGTTGGGAGTATTGAGGAGGCGATTGATCCTGTCAAAGGCAGTCTAAATGGTGCGAATGGTCGCTCAACTGGACCGCTACGGGGTGTTATTTGGCCATAAGGTGGCCGGTTCAATGGGCGAATGGGCCCGCCACCCTTTTTTATAATACGCCCAAAAAAACGTTGTGCCGGGTGGGTTTATTTAAAAATAGGTGATCTCAATACCGAATAAGTCATTTTTGAATCCTTAAATAGTAATTAATTTTTTATAGTTTTTGAATTTAAATTAAATGCCAATCCCACCTCGGGGTTACTTTGAAATCAACAGTACATTTAACATTTGATCGCTGCTAGTGTCTTCCCCAACACAGAAAATGAAATTTTTGCTGGTGCCATTAATGTTTTGATTGGACATGCAACTAATTTTTTTATTGGTAATGGATGTGAATCCTCCTGATCCATTATTGACACTGACCAAATACGTGCCCCGAGAAAACCCGGTGGATGGTTGGTTAATATCCGCCATTGTCGCTGATGCATCTTTAAAATTGGTGGTAATCGCTGCATCTGTGTCAGGGTCAACTTCTGAAATGGTAATGACGGCATCGCTATCTACAGTGGCTTTAATTAAGAATACCGAATCTTGACCACTGGGATTATTCATCATAATCATGCCAATGTAATCATCCGCCAGACTTTCTTTGACAACGGTATTGACGGGTAAGCCAACAATAATGGTATCGTCATTGTCATCACTGCCACCAGCGTCATCTTCAATCTTTACAATGGCCCCCCCATTGGCCGTTAAATACATTTTTGCGGCCGCTTCATCCGCCGGTGTTGCAATGCCAGCGCTGCAGGCAATGGTCCCAAGGTCAAATAACTCATCAAATTCATTGCCACAAATATCAAATTTTTTGGGCAGTACCCCTTGTGTCGAGCTGTGGGTGTAAGAAAATGTTCCCAAGGCATCAATGCCTTTTGGCGTTCCAACACCATCAGTGCACTCATTTTTAAACACGGTCCCAGTTTCAATCCCAGTGATGATCCAATTCATGGTGAAGTCTCCAGTGGGGCAACTGCCTTTTGACACCATGGGAATAATTTCGCTGTTTTCTTCCAACGGTTTCAGCAAGAAAATCACCCCAGGAATATCCACTCCATACGCTTGATCCCCCGCCGACGGGCCTTCAGAACCACCCCCAGAAACACTCCCAACCGTTAATTTTTTAAACCCAGAGGATAGTGTGGTATAACTGCCGGAAATGGTTAAACTTGCGTCCGATTCGGTTAAATCAAACGTGCTGTCAGATTCATTAAATGTGATGCTGTATTCAGACCCGGGGCCAACATATGATGTGGTTTTTGTCTCAGTTTTACTGCATGACATAAATAAAAAGCAAAATAATAACAGATATAAACATTGTTTCATGGTGTTCTCCCTTTTGTTTATCATACAATGAAAAATATCAAAATGCCTGATTAAAATGAATAAAAAATAAAAGGGGGATTCGTGTTAATGAGTAAACTGCATGCGATACAGTTTGGAGTAAAACCCATCGGCATCAATCAAAGATTCATGGTCGCCCATATCAATGATCTGTCCATTTTTAAGTGCAATAATGATATCGGCGTGTTGGATGGTGGATAAGCGATGGGCAATAACAATGACGGTTTTTTCTTGAAGCAATCGCTCGGTGGCCAATTGGATGGCCTGTTCATTTAAACTATCAATATTGGCCGTGGCCTCATCCAATAAAATCAGGGGGGCGGGACTTGCCAGAGCCCGTGCAAATCCAATCAGTTGCGCTTCCCCGGCCGATAGCTGTTGGCCAAATTGGTTGATGGGGCTATGAATGCCATTGGGTAAGTTTTCAATAATATGCAAGGCGTTGGCCATGGTCAGGGCGCGCATCACATCATCATCAGAAATCGAGGGGTTCCCAAGGGTAATGTTAAACGCAATGCTTCGATTGAATAACCGGGCGTCTTGCCCAACAGTGACCATCTGCTCACGAATGGAGCTCGGATCCAAATCACGCAATTCCTGACCATCCAATTGAATGGATCCTGTGTATCCTTCATAGAGCCCCAATACTATTTTTATGAGGCTGCTTTTCCCGGATCCCGTTGGGCCTACAATGGCAATCGTTTGCCCCGGTTGAACATCAAATGAAATGCCCTTAATGACAGGCTTATCAGGAAAAGACGGGTAGTGAAAGTGAACATCTTGAAGTGAAATTTTTCCGGAAAAATGGTGAAGTTTCTTGTCTTTAATGGGCATGGTCTCTGTGACATTAAACAACCCAAATATTTTTTCAAGCGAGGCCAGGGCATGCTGAAGGATAGCAAATTTATTGGAGATCTCTTTCAAGGGTTGAAAAAACTTTTGAATGTAGTCAATGAATGCCACCAATAATCCGATGGTAATGGTGTCTTGTTGTTGAAATCCCAAGGCGTACCCAATCACAATCCCCAAGGTAATGCTGGCCATGGATTCAATGACAGAGTAAAGCAGCGCATCGTAGCTTACCGATGAAATGGTGGCTTTTCGATACGCAGTATTTAAATCATCAAATTCAGATGCATTAATGACTTGCCGATTGTATTGTTGGATAATGGGCAAACCCTCCAGTTGCTCTTGAATGGATGCATTCAATTTTCCAATGGTTGATCGGATTCGATTGTACTGGGTCCGAAGCTGTTTTCTGCAAATATTTACAAATATAAACAATGGAGGGGTAATGAGCAATGTCACCAAGGTTAGCTCAACACTTAATAAAAACATGGCCGTCAAAATACCAATAATGGTTAAAATATCGGCAATTAATGTGACCACACCCGTCGCAAAACTATCGTTAAGCGATTCCAAATCACTGGTTAATCGTGAGGTCAGAACCCCTTGTGGAGTTTTGTCAAAGTAACTCATTTTTAATTGAGTTACATGGGAAAATAAATCATGACGGATATCGGTGACGGTGTGTTGACCGATGTGCTGAAATAAGAACGATTGCAATGATCGAAGCGTGAATTCCCCAACCACGGCAAGTGCCAAAAGACTGGCCACAATGTGCAACTGCTGGATTTGTTGATTCAAAAACACATGGTCAATGGCATACTTCATAATGAGGGGCTGAGAAATATGAATGGCCGCAATCAGAGGAATCGAGATTAAGCTAATGCCCAATCGAACCTTGTGTCGTTTTAAATAATAAAGGTATTGAATCAAATATTGTCGATCAGATGCGGCTTTAGTCATTGAATTGCGCCTCCATTTGTTGATACTGCCAGGTGGCTTTGTAGGCACCATCTTTGGCAATGAGTTCATCATGGGTTCCTTCGTCAACAATCTGGCCATCATCAAGCACAATAATGTGGTTGCAATCGCTCAATGCTGAGATGCGATGGGCAATGATAATGGTGGTAGGCGGGTTGGGGCTGTTGTATAGGGCCTCAACCATTTGGTGTTCCGTATCATGGTCCACTGACGATAAAACATCGTCCAATATGAGCACATGGTGATCAGCGGCATAGGCTCGTGCCATGGCCAATCGGTGTTGTTGACCGCCCGATAACATGATTCCTTTTTCACCAACCATGGTATCCCAATGGTCTGGGAAATCAGTGATGTCTCCTAGGATACAGGCACGTTTAGCCGCCAATTCTGCGGCGCCTTTTTCGTCGTTGGGGTTGGTAAATAAAATGTTTTTTAGAATAGTGGTCGAAAATAAAAATCGTTTTTGAGGAACCAATGAAATTCCCGATCTCAATTGGGTAACATTGGATTGTGTTACATCAATATCATCATAAAAAATGGTATTGGGTGCGGTGGGTTCCAATAGCCCAACCAAATTGGCAAGGGTTGTTTTCCCAGATCCTGTGGCCCCAAAAATACCCAATCGCTCTCCGGGTTGTACGGTGAGTGAAATATCAGATAACACCGGTTTGGTCGCAGAATCATAATGAAACGTTAAGTTGTTTAATGTGATCTTTGGGGCTTTTTGCATCGGTGATGTGGTGGGGGCATCCAGTTGCGGGTGGGGCTGGGTGGATAAAATATCTTGCACGCGAACCAATGACGCCATGCCCCGTTGGATGATATTGATGATCCACGATAGAGCGGCGGTTGGCCAAGCCAGGAGGACCAGATAGGTACTAAAGGCCACCAGTTCACCAATGGTTATTTGACCGCCAATCACGTACTGCCCACCTTGATAAAGCAAAATGATTTGGCCAATCGATCCAATGGTTGCAATGAATGGAAACATCGTGGAACGTATGCTGGCTAAGCCAATTTGGGTGTCTCGGTATTGAGTATTATCTTTTTGCATTTCGTGAATGATGCGCTGTTCGGCAGTGTAGGTTTTAATGAGGCTCATATTGGCCACAGATTCCACAAAAAAATCTGTAATCAATCCCAATTGCTCCTGAGAGGCTTTGATGTATTTGTACAACCGCTTGACGAAAAAACGAATGACCAACAAGGCAAATGGAACTGGCAGCAACACCCATAAGGTCAACATGGGGTGAATGGCCACCATTTGGACAATGACCAATACATAGATCATGGTGGTGTTAATAATATGGAGAAAGCCAAAGGCCGACATGAGCCGTAATGCTTGAATGTCATTGATCATGCGGGACATGGTATCCCCAATGGTATGTTCTCTAAAAAATACTGGGGGTAGGGTAAGTAGGTGGGCATGGATTTCTTTTCGAAGATCATATTCAACATAACGCCCAGGCATAAAAATAAGAATGCGAGATAACGTTCGAACAACGGCCAAGCCCATGGCAAAGCCGATGAGACGAACAATCATGGGTTGCAATGTCGGCCATCCTTGTTGTTGGTGAATGGCGTCTACAATATGCATGATTTCAATGGGAATCAAGGTGGTGATAAATGTTGTTAAGATCAACGCAATAAACCCAGAAATGTACCAAGGCCAATATTTTGAGGGGTATTTTTTTATAAACGACCACATAATATAAAGTGTAACTTAGCCCAGTGGAAATAAGAATAGTTACTATTCATCCAGTCATAAATTTCGTAGTATAAAGTAAACAGAGGTTAGGAGTTGAACAAATGAAAATAGAAAAAGATAAAGTCGTATTTATTGATTACACATTAAAAAATAGCGAGGGGGATGTGCTGGATTCATCCATTGGTCAGGAACAATTGCCTTACGTTCATGGGGCTGGGGATATTATCGTTGGCCTGGAAAAAGCCCTTGAAGGAAAGCAATCGGGGGAAAAAATAAATGTAACGGTTTTAGCTCAGGACGGGTATGGTGAATATATGGAAGATCTGGTTCGAGAAGCATCCAAAGACGAGTTTTCTGATGTTCAAGACTTGAAAGAAGGCACACATTTTGAAGTGGAAATTGAAACGGAAGAGGGGCCTCAAGTCACCATGGCAACCATTCTTGAGGTTGGTTCAGATACCGTTAAATTTGATATGAACCACCCCTTGGCTGGGGAAGACTTGTATTTTGAAATTGAAGTCAAAAATGTCAGGGATCAATCGCCAGAAGAAGCGGATACCGGTCGAATACTGAGCCCTAACGGCGATTAAATATTGCTGCTACCCGATACCAAAAAGGTGATGCCCGAGTAATCCAAGTGGTCGGTGATAGCTCCCCCCGATGTTGTGTTTCCTTTGGCCATCTGGTAATCCATGGCCACATTTAATGCGTTGGCACCTGATTCATACCCAAATGAGGCGGTAAATCCCATCCCATTCAAGTGGTCCCCGTCTTGATCTTTGGGAAAGTAGGATGCATTGGTGTATGCGCCCAGTCGAAACGGCAATGATGGGACAACGTAATGTTCAAGACCAAATGATACATTCACAATAGAGGATGTGGGAAAATGGCTGGCACTTGAGTTCCCGAAAAGGTAGTTAATGTCCATGCAGGCCAATGTTTTTGTTGAAAATAAATAGGCCGCTCCAATGCCAAGCGTTGGGTAATTGCTTTTAAATCCCATATCACTAAGATTATAGGTGGACGCCGAAATGGCAGAGCTGTATTGATTATTTAAATGATCCAGTATCGCATCGGTTTGTTGTTCGGTACCGGTGCTCGATAGTTGAATGGGAATGTTAAGCTTTGCGCCAAAGGACCAATCCAATGAGGGCATCCATTGAATACCGAATACCCCCAAGATTTCTTGGGTGGTTTCTTCGTTGTAGGTATTGCTCCAAACTTGGGTGGTTGAGGGGAAATCCGTCGGAAATGTGTAAATGTTTTGAATGTAATTGCGGGTTTCGTAGGAATAAAACAAACTCATTCCCAGAGAAATATCAGAATGAATGAGTGCGGCAATGCTTGGCCCAATCAAATAATGATCATTGTGACCATCAAAATTTTCATAGAAGGTGATATTCACGCCATTGGAACTCGTGAATGATCGGTGATAGTCTTTGTTATACTTTTCAGATTTTGGAATGATGACAGAAAATACCACATTAAAGTCATCGTAATTTTGAAACAATCCGATGAATGGGGGGGCGGTGGTTTCTGAGGTAAACTCATACGAAAAATTATCGGATGCGCCCGTGTAGGTGAGCTTGGTTGCACGATAAATATTGTTGGATTCTGTGGTGCGCTTATAGTCGATAAAGGCCAACCCGGCGGGGTTGTAATAACTCCCTGTTAAGGTGTCGGATAAGGCAATGTAGGTGCCCCCCATGCCCCCTGCACGAGCATCAATCATGTTTTGATGGTCAAAGTGTGTGAATTCTGTGAGCACGCCTAGAACATGTATCTGAAGACCAATCAGCCAAAGCACACAAAATTTAGCGAAGCGTGGCATGATTTTCATACCGATCGACCAATAACTCACCATCATTTAATTGTGATTCTGGGAAAATGGCCGCAATGGATTGGAGTCGAGTGTCAATATTGGGGTGAGTTTTACTATGAACCGTGTCTTGGGTTGGCAGTCGAGCAATCAGGTCCAAATACGCTTGACCTTTGTACCCTGTATTTTGCAAATACAACACCGCTGCAATATCTGCTTCAAACTCATCCGATTCATCCAAGCCTTGGTTCATAATGATGGTGATGGATTGATCGCTAATTTCACTGAATGCGACACTCATTGATGTGTTTTTTGCGGTTAAAAATTGGGTGAATACATTC
Source organism: bacterium UBP8_UBA817 (assembly GCA_002296285.1). Classification (GTDB taxonomy): domain Bacteria; phylum Margulisbacteria; class Marinamargulisbacteria; order UBA817; family UBA817; genus UBA817. The sequence continues at coordinate 4,722 of DBHX01000023.1, read as the reverse complement.
CCCGATGATTGAGGGGCTTCATACACCTTATTGAACACATGCTTTTGATTGATGTGGGCAATTTCATGGGCCAAAACACCCGCCAGTTCGGCTTCATTTTTGATTAGTTTCAGTAATCCTGTGGTCACAAAAACATACCCTCCGGGGCAGGCCAAGGCATTGGGCCTATCGGATTCAATCACGGTAAAATGAAAATGAATGTCTTTTCGTCCACTGCTTGATGCCACCGACTGCCCAACCAAATTAACATACCGAATCAGTGGAATATCGGTGGATTGTTTGTATTTACCCAAGATAATGGCCGCGATATTTCGGCCCAGTTTTAATTCATATTGGGTATCTTTGGATGCTTGTGTGGTGCATGAGCAAATGAGAATATAGGTAAAAAATAACAGTAAAAAAAAACGGGGTTTCATTGATCCAGGGCTCCTTTTTGAATAAAATCTTGAATTTCAGTAACGGTTGGACGAAAGGATTCCATATCTTTAAGGGATTTGTAATCGGTGGTTGTGACGGTGGTGTCATCTTTCTCCGATAAGCCTCGGGTGGTGGCTGCTGTTGAATAGGATGATGCACGTTTTCTGGCTTGTTTTTTTAAATTGATGGTGTCCACCTTTGCAATGACCGATTGATGCAATGGGTTATTTTTTGAGAGTGAGAATTTGCAAATCCAACCACTTTTTCGTTTGTATTTAATTTTAACCCAGATATTTTTTGTTTCAATAATATTGACTTCGGTCCCATGCTTTAATACACCGATGGTTTCCCCTTCCATGGAGGGGGTACTCATCAAATTGGCCTGGTTGGACAGCACAAACATTTGATCGGCCATCACCGGCGTACAAATCAGCAATAGAAACACCATAAAAATACGAATCATAATCATAAGTTTGTCCTTGGGGCATAAATTTTAATGGGTTCTTGTTTGCCCTTAACAGCTACTTTATCGATAAATTCGCAAGATAGTTGATGATTGATTTTTTCATAGGTATGCTCACTAATTAAAATATTGTCCGAATAATTTTTGCATAACGACTCGAGTCGTGCTGTGGCATTGACGGAATCCCCAATCAAGGTATAATTCACCCGACGTTTGGAGCCAATATTGCCAATGATGCATGTGCCGGTATTGATTCCAATACCGGTTTCAATGGTGGGCATGGATTGGTGGGCCCAGTGACGGTTTAAATGCTGGAGCCGATCTTGCATTTTTAGAGCCGTCTGAACGGCCTTTAAGGCATGTTGATCGGTTTCAATCGGTGCATTCCAAAAGGCCATGATGGCATCCCCAATAATTTTATCCACCGTGCCATCATTATCTTGAATGATTTCAATCATGGCATCGAAATAATCATTGAGGAGTCGAATGATCATTTCAACAGGGTGTGTTTCGGTTAAACTGGTGAAAGAGCGAATGTCTGTAAATAAAATGGTGACTTGTTTTTCTTTGCCCAATTCCGGTTGAATCGTTTTATAGTTTTGGCTTAATTCTTTAAGGATCTTTGGGGATACGTACATTGAAAACGTTTGTTTTACTTTTTGTTTTTCCAAATACTCGGTAAAACTATTGTAGCCAATGGCCGAAATATAGGTGATCCAAAAAGCCGATAACGGCAACCCAAATTGTAGCACATAATGCGCTTCTTTAAATCCGACGCACATCGCAATCACCATGGCAATGGGAATCAACAATGTAAGGATGTAGCGATATATGTTGGGGTCTTTTAGTGTAATGAATGGGGTGAAGAATAAGACCAGAATAAACACCCCCACATGAATGATGGGGTGGCTTAATCGAAGCAATTCATTATTTAAAATATTTGAAATGGCGGTGGCTTGAATTTCAGCGCCGGGTAGATGGGAATGAATCGGGGTGGATTTTAAATCATGAAGCCCCACGGCACTGGCTCCGATGATAATGATACTATTATCAAATGTGGTTGGGTCAATCAATGGCACCTTCCCATTTTGAATGGATTGCCAAGAGGATAATACCCCAGAAAATGAGTATTTTTGGATGCCCATCGGGTACCAATTGAGTGTGGCTTCTCCATGAGTGTTCATTGGAATGCGAAAGTCATTGGTGGCAAGGGTTGTGTGATTAAACTGTAAATTTGAGAATTCTTCATGAAGAACGGACAATGGGAGTGACATGAGAATGGATGATTTGTATTGGTGAAGTATGGGGATCTGGCGATATCGCCCATCCAGGTCGGGGTGAATCGTGGCCACAGGAATGCTCGCGACATGCCTCGCCAAATCATCAATCGGGGTGTACATATTATCGTGGGACTTTAATTTGAAGTCTTGTGGCAGATGTATGGGGAATACGGATTTTTTTAAAAATTTAGGTTGGGCATCGGTCAAGGCATAGTCATCGGTCACAATGCTAACCATGTGAATATTGTCATGCATCTGAAGCGCCGATACAAACTCATCGTGACTGGACTGCTGCTCTTCTTCTTCACTAAATAACACATCAAAATAAATGTGTTTCGCACCGGAAGCTTTTAAATAATCCAGCACCGGGGAATAGATGCCGCGGGGCCAAGGGTATCGCCCAATCACATCCGATAAATGGTTCACGGATGCATCATCAATTAATATGAGTTTGACTTGGGGCGATGGGGTTGTTTGTTGGCGCAAATGAATGGCCATTTGATCACGCAACGCCCAGTTGAATCGATCAATAAAGGTAAATTGATGGGCGAGCATGATGAGACATAATGCCATCCCCACAATGGCCCCCCAGGCCATTCGTTTATTTGAGATCATGTTGATTTAGATATGTGTTAAAACAACAGGTTTTAAACATTTATTTCTGGCCGAACCTCTTTGGACGCGTTATCATAAGGTCAATATGTACTATCAGCGATACAATAACGGGGGAAACTATTTTTGGATTTTCTTTTTGGCATTTTTAATGCTGGGCGGGTTTCGATTGCTTTTGATGCTGTTTGGATTGGCGCTTGCCATTGTGGTAAACTTTCTCCCATTAATTATTATGGGGGCATTGGCATTTCGATTTGTCAAAAAAGTCGGGCGAAATCGGTCGGTGAATGCATCCTTAAATACAAAATCACCGGAGCACAAGCGGTTTGTTGAAATCATGGTTCACATACTCATTCATATTGCCAAAGCGGATGGGCGCATTAGTTCCGCTGAAACGCAAATGATTCGTCAGTTTTTTATTGTGCAACTTCGGTTTTCAGGTGGGCAAATCACTTGGCTAAACGATGTCATGGAATCCGCTAAAACATCCACAGAAAACATAGAGTCACTCGCCCGTGAATTTACATCACAGTTTGGGTATGAGTCACAATTAATGTTATTGAATATGGTCTACAACGTCGCTTATTCGGATGGTGAGTTTCATTCGTCTGAGGCAAGCATGATTGATCGATTGGCGGTGCTACTGAACATATCCGCATTTGATCATCAACGAATAAAAATGGCCTTTGAGGCACAGTTTGGTGATATTGCAAATCAAACGAATGATGATAAATATTATGCCATTTTGGGAATCACCAATTCCGCTACAAAGGCCGAAATAAAAAAAGTGTATCGAGAGTTATCGAAAAAGTATCATCCAGACAAAGTTCATCATTTGGGGGACGAATTTAAAGAACAAGCCAAGAAAAAAATGCAAGACATTAACATGGCCTATGACGAACTCATGAAGCGGGTGCCTGCGTGAATTTAGCCGAAATTGGTCGGCACATCGATCGTGGCATACCCGATGATTTTGTGACGGTTTATTTAACTTGTTGTGCCCATGGCTTTTCATTGTCATATCCGGTGGATCAAACCTTGGATGGATTAAATAAAAAATGGGCCAAAGTATTGGCCAAGTATCGGGGCGAATTTTCAGATGAGTTTTGCCAAGGTGTGGCAGAGATTTGGATGGAGTTATTGGCCCAATGCGATTTAAATGCGCCAGATTACGAGGCCCAGTTGATTAAGGCGGCTGGCATCACCCTGGACAGTGAGGAAAAAAAAGACTCCCCAAAAAAAAAGACCACAAAAATGGATGTGCCAATCCCAAACCCAGCACCAAAGGATCCCTTAACCACACCAGAAATTTCGCCGGCCTATCGTGAGCGTCAATTGGCAGAGGCGGTTCGATTGCCCGAACTGGATCGATTAAATAGCGCCCATCAAAAGGCGTTTGCATCCAAAAACCCTCAAGAGTTTTTGGTGGTTCATTTAACGTATGCCAAACATGGCCAGCCAAAAAATGTTCCAAAATCCACTGTGCCTCAGCACATTCGTGAGGGCTGGGAGTCCATTATTGCCAGTGAATTTAACACCATTGCCAATGACGATTTTCTTGAGCAGTTAACCAACGATTGGTTTTATTTGGTGAACCAAAAAGGGATTCCGTTATCTACCGAAGATCAGGCGGAACTGTTGATTGTATTTTTAGCTAAAACAAAGCAGCCCCAACCAAAATCAACCGAAAAAAAACCATCATTATTTAAAAAATTATTTGGTTAATCAAATTTAGACTTCAAGTGCTGTTTCATGTTATTTTCACCGTGTTTTGAGCAAAAAGGCAAGGCGTTTTTCGGGTGAATTAATGCCAGCTGTTGCTCTAAGCTCTTCACCAGAAATACCAAAGAGACTAGATAACGTATCCTTAATGCTGTTAGCCGTTTCAGGTTTAAGACTACTTGTTAATTTGAATGGTGAACCAATCGATCGTTTATGGGACAATTTCAA
>DBHX01000052.1 GCA_002296285.1 bacterium UBP8_UBA817 | reverse complement strand
CCACCAGCGAAGAAGCACCCACCACTAAAAGGATAGATGCCAACTTAAATGAAGCCGACGTTGCTTCCATGATTCATGGCGGCAAGATGTCAAAGGCCCACGCGCAACAATTTTATAAGTCTTTTGGGTTAAGCAAGGAAAAAATGCAAAGGTTGATTCAGAATGAAGAAGCCAGGGCCAAAAAATTGTTGGAAGCATGCCAGTCAACCCAAGAACTACAGCATGTGTTTCAATTTGTTGATCAAGGGTATTTATTGATCACAAAGTGGATTCAAAAGATGGATGAATTATTATCACCAGATGAACCCCGACACAAATCCACATACGAGTCACTGCAGGCAACCGCAAGGGCCAGTTCCGGAGGGACCATGCAAGCAAATTCATCCGAAGGAATTGGAAATATTGGGAACACGTGTTATTTCAATTCTGCAATTCAACTATTGCGCGTATCTTCCATTGGTAAATTCGGTAGCACATATGAGTATCTCTGCCAAATTTCAGGGGATTCCATTCCCCACGGTGGAAAAAAATACCCGCTTCCAGAGGCCACAAAAGACATACGAGACAACACATTAGCGGCTTGGAAAACATTATTGCATCCAACTCAAACAAGCAGTAACCATGAGGCGTCTGTAAGGACAATTTTAAGCCAGTTTCCAGACATGTTTCCAATACCAACACAAGGAGATCCCGGTGAGCTAATAACGCTTGCATTTATGCAAGTCTTTGTACCGGATGCATCGGCATTTGAATCTGAGACGGGTATTGACCCCAACGCTCATGACTTTGGGTACGCCATTGAGTCAAGCAGGGTAGATGTGTTGGATGAGACAGAGAGAGTTATTGCAACAACAACCAAAAAAACCCCGGTGTGGATGAGCTCGGCGAGGGCGTCTGAGAGTGTGGACGAATACCTTCCAGAAATATTGCCTGAACCCGAAAGATTAACAGAAATGAATGGTTCAAGTTCCCTTAATGGACATTTGGTTAAGTCATTGACACAGCGTAAAACCGTAACCATCATTGATAGGGGGAGCAATGACATAACGTTAAAAGATGTGAAACGCACATTATTTAATCGCGCAACCGGTTGTAATGTGAAGGACACGGCACATCAAAATTTCGATATGGACTCGTTAAAAGCCGTTATTTTTCATTCGGGCACTGCAACGGATGGTCACTATACCTCGCTTAGAAAAGTGCGTGACAACTATTTTTTAAAAATCAGCGATAGCGCAGTAGAAGAACTAACAAGAGAGCAAGCCGACAGTTATTTAACGCAGAATGGTCATGAAATAAAAATGATCCTCCAGAATAATCATGCCGCTCATGCACTTGAGCCCAGTGGCGAAAGTCCCCCTAGTGGCGCAAGTGCATCCGTTGGTGACGCTTTGCCTGGTAGTGTTCCTGAGCCAGTGGATAGACAACAACAACAACAGGTTCAACGACAGTTGGGTGTCGCTCGTCAAGCGTTTCGAAGCGAGGTAGCAAGTCAAGCGGAAACAACCCATGAAATTGAATTTGATGGTCAACCATTTACCGTTAAAATAGCGAAACAAACCATTGTTGGCATTGAACCATGGGGTGAGTTTGCAAGAAAAATAAGTCAAAATGAAGAACAAAGAACACAAGCGATAGGTTTTTTAATGAGTTTTGATAGAGATTTAAATTTAGAACCTTTCGAAGCAATGGTTGGAGCTACAACTGAATTGATGAGAGATGAGCGTGGAAAAGTCAATATGACGGGTGTTTTGGAATCGGTATTTAATCAATTGGCTCAAGAAAAACAACTGGCATTTAAACCCGATCAGGCGGCCACATCCATTTATGCAAATGCAGAAAAAAATAGATTAAGCACCACCGGCGATGGCAACTGTGCCTTTAATGGCATTGCCTTGGGCCTCTTAAATGGGTGCAGTGTTGAACAATTAGATAAACTCACATGTGATCAGTCGATATTGTGTAAATACCCTCAACGCTGGGAGTCTGTGCCTGATCCAATCACAGGGAAATGGTTAAAAGCACAGTTTCATGCATTGACGCAATCCGATGGCCCAGAGCATGCATTAAAACTCCGGCGATTGCAACAATCACTGGCCCCAGGATTAAGAGCGTGGGCAGCGATCACTGTAGAGGAGCAATGGGAGGACATTAAAGCGCAATTAACAATGGTTATGGAAGGCACGATTGATAAATTGGCAAAGGGAATAAAATTAGATGACTTTGATAATGATTACTTAAAGTGGTTTGGCGAGGGCATGATGGGGTTATCGGATATTATCTGTTTAAAAACACCTCAACAAAGGCAAGCCGCTTTTTTAGAATGGATTGAAGGGGCCGGAAAAGACGCGTATTTAGCCGCACTCAGAACCGATGGGTTTAATGCAGATAGTATCGCATTGCAAGCGCTGGCAAAACACCTCAGTGATACAATGGGGACAAAGGTCCTGTTATCTTCAACCACAGATGGTGGGTTTCCCCCTGAATTTAGATGGCATGTAAAGTTACCCTCGATTTTTGACAGCGTAGTTTTAACTCCAGAGGAAAAGAATCAAATAAATAACTTGTACATATATAATTTAGGCGATCGTGAAAAAACCAATTTGGCGTATAAAACAGATCAGGAGCTAGATTCCTTAAGCCCACAACCACACGCTAATGTAATCAGCGGGTATAAAAGATTAAGAAATTATCTATTTCAAGAGCCGCCAATCAACATCGCCGTTTGGCACTCGGCTGGGCATTGGACCTATGATTTGGCCAATTCTACAAACGTAGTTTTTAGTGAGTAACCCTGCAACCATATCAAAAAGATTGGTATAATACCCCCATGAAATGCATCCTCCAACGGGTTTTAGAGGCCAGCGTATCGGTCAATGGTCAAGTGATTGGTCAAATCAAGAAAGGGTACGTCGTGCTGTTGGGAATTGAAGCGGGCGATACCGCCGTCGAGCAATCCAAATTACTAAAAAAGATTCTTGAATTGCGCGTGTTTTCAAATAGTGAGGGCAAATTTGATCAATCCCTTATCGATATCAACGGCGACATGCTGGTGGTCTCTCAATTCACATTAATGGCCGATTGCAAGAAAGGGCGGCGCCCCAGTTTTACGTCAGCCGCCCCCCCCCATGAGGCCAAGGCCATGTGCGATCAGTTTATTGAGGCCGCCAAGAAGGCGCCCATTGGGCATGTAGATGCGGGGGAATTTGGTGCCGACATGCAAGTCGCTTTGGTAAACGATGGCCCAGTCACCATTCCGCTCAATACTGAAAACTTATAAGGACTTATAATGTTGGCAAAAGCTGGGATTGAATGCATTCAGGCAATGAAACACTGGTTTCATAAAGTCCCCACGTCGATGTTAAGGCCTGTTTTGAATGATGCGAATGTGGTGGGGTGAAGGCCACATCTCTATGAGGGATGAACAAGTACGCACTGAGCTGGTGTTGGGAATACAATGTGTATTTTTCATAGCCATGAAAGGCAAGCCATGCCTTCATTGGCGGATTGGTCGGTTGCAACACCGCTTGGTTGACGTCCTCGCGATCATACACATGAATCACGCACCCAGTTCCCAATGCCTTTTGAAAGTTTTGAAGAAGAGGAAAAAGGTGCTCGGTGTTAATATCAGCATAGGTTGTTGACTTAAAATAGTCGGTTAATTCACCGAATGATTTGCGGGTATGAGCCGTTGGGTTGAATGCCTGGCATTTATGGTTGGTAATGGGAACATAATCAAATGATTCCGAGTTCAATAGCTGATCAATGCAATGGTCCAATGCTGGGCCCCATTGATGATGATGCCAAATCACCACATGGTCGCCAAGGGGGTCCATGGTTTTTAGACAATTGGGCGCAATGGTATCCTTTGGCCATAAATGTTGAAGTGGTAAAATTTTATGAAGCATAAATTAATCATGCCTTATCGGTTGTCATATTGAAAGCCACATCGCTATAATAAGTACAAATGGCATTATCAGAATCAGACAAACAAAACATACAACAATTATTGGGGCGGGAGGCAACAGCGGTTGAGTTGTCCATATTTGACACCATGTGGAGCGAGCATTGTTCCTACAAAAGCAGCAAACCCATTTTAAAAACATTGCCCACCCAGGGCCCAAACATCATGTTGGGTGTTGGGGAAGACTCCGGCATCATTGAATTTGCCACACATAACGGCAAGAAATACGGCATTGCGGTGTCTCATGAATCGCATAATCACCCGTCCCAAGTATTGCCAGTTGAGGGAGCCGCTACAGGGGTTGGTGGCGTGGTCCGCGATGTGTATTGCATGGGTGCAGACGTCATTGGGGTTTTGGACTCATTGCATTTTGGCATTCCAGAAGACGATGGGTACCATTTGGTCAATCACATTGCAGAGCAGGTGGTCAAAGGAGTCTCCGATTATGGCAACCCATTGGGTGTTCCCAATGTGGGGGGTGAAACCATTTACCATGAATCATACAACGAAAATTGTTTGGTGAACGTGGCGGCCATTGGCCTGGTTAGGGAAGATAAAATCATTCGATCCAAAGTGCCAGAAGCGGCCAAGCACACCCCCTACGTTATGATTTTATTAGGAAAAACCACCGATGCCACGGGGTATGGTGGGGCCAGTTTTTCATCCACCATTTTGGATGCCGATGATGAACAGCAAAATTTGGGGGCCGTTCAAGTGCACGACCCGTTCATGAAACGCGTATTGGTTGTGGCTATTGACGATATGCTCACCTATGTTGAAAACGCGGGCATTGAGATTGGATTTAAAGATTTGGGCGCTGGGGGTATTTCCTGCGCCACATCCGAATTGGCGGTGGCTGGCGGGTTTGGGTGCGAACTCAACTTGAATAATGTGCCAGTGCTGGATGCCTCACTGGATCCTGAAATTATTGCGTGCTCAGAAACCCAAGAGCGTTTTTGTGTGGTGGTGCCAGAAGATCATGCGCAAGCCATTTGCGATATTTTTAATGTCAAGCACGACATGAGTGCGTTGTATCCGGGGGCGGGGGCGGCCGTGATTGGCACGGTCATTCCGGAACCTCAATACCGAATCAAGGTCAATGGTGAGCTGATTTGCGATTTGCCAGTATCAGCCATCACCACCGAAGTATTGGCCGATCGTAGTATGGGTGAAAAAATCATCCACCGATCGGAGGATACCCCCCCGGAGGGCATCAATCATCAAGAGGTGGCATTGCATATGCTGTCTCAGTTGAACAATACGCAGAAAAAATATGTGTATTGCCACTATGATCAATTTGTTAAAAATAATGGGGTCGTCATACCCGGTGAAGCGGATGCCTGCGTACTGGCTCCCATCGATGGGGCATCAGATGGCGTGGCTGTGACTATTGATAGCAATACCTATGGCACCAAAGATCCCTATGTATCGGGGGCTTATGCCGTAGCTGAATCCATTCGAAACGTCATTGCCGTGGGTGCTGACCCCATCGCTTTAACGGATTGCCTGAATTATGGAAACCCCGAAAAACCCGACGTATTTTATGATTTTAGTGAAGGCGTCAGGGGCATTGGTGATGCCGCACGAAAGTTAAGCACGCACAATGATGTGGTGCCCATCATTTCAGGAAATGTCAGTTTTTACAATGAATCCGCCACAGGGCAGGCGGTGGTGCCATCCCCGGTGATTTGTTGCATTGGTCGCATGCCCAATGCGGATGCCGCCCATCGCATGCAGTTAAGTCATGTGGGAGCGCATTTAATTTTGGTCGGCAATCGTTACCATGAGTATGCTGAAACACAGTTGCAATCAACATTAGTCGCTATGGGCCATTCAGTGGACTTTTCAACTGTGCCACAAGTGCGTTTTGAGGAAGAAAAGGCCATGAATCAAGCCATGTTAGCCGTCAATAATCAACAATTAACCCAAGCGGTTCACGACATTTCCCAAGGTGGGGTATGGCAAGCCGCCATTGAAATGCTGGCTGGGGATCGAAACTGGCCGTTTGTTGGCCTTCAATTGGCATGCCCAGAAACCATGCATGACACGGTATTCTTATTTAGTGAAAACGGTGGGTTTTTATGCGAAGTCTTACCACAGGATTTGGACGCATGTTTGCAGGTATTTCACGACCATGGGGTCATGGCCCAAACCATTGGAATAACCAATGATACACAAACTGTTACCATTGACAATCAACATGGGCCCATCTTCCAGGTGGATGTGGTGGATGCGTTACAGGCGTTCAATGCCAAAAACCTTGCCACGCCAGGCACGCCCATTTACAATGAAAAACTATAAGGAGTAAATATTATGAGTTTTGATTCAAATATTTTTGAAAAAGAAAAAATTAATTTAGCAGGCACGGAAGAATATATTATTCGTGGTGGCCGTCATTTATTGGAAAAATTGCCCGAAGCATTCAATGGCATTAAAACCATCGGTGTGATTGGTTGGTCCTCTCAAGGCCCAGCTCAGGCACAAAACCTTCGTGATTCATTGGAAGGCACTGATATTACGGTGAAAGTTGGTTTGCGTGAAAATTCAGCGTCCATTCCATCCGCTGAAGCGGCTGGATTCCGAAGAGACAACGGAACTTTGGGTGAAATGTACGATATTATTCGTGAATCAGATTTGGTGGTATTGCTCATTTCAGATGCCGCACAAGTAAAAAACTATAAGAAAATATTCGCTGCATTAAAACCAAATGCAACTTTAGGGTTATCGCACGGGTTTTTATTGGGGCATTTGCAAAGTGTCGGTGAAGAATTTCCAGGCAATGTGAATGTGATTGCCGTTTGCCCAAAAGGCATGGGGCCATCGGTTCGTCAATTGTATGTTCAAGGAAAAAGCGTCAACGGCGCGGGCATCAATTGCAGTTTTGCAGTTCATCAAGATGTGACGGGCACGGCCACTGATATCGCGTTGGGTTGGGCCGTTGGATTGGGCGCACCATTCACATTTGAAACCACCATGGAAATGGAATACCGATCAGATATTTATGGTGAACGAGGCATTTTATTGGGGGCTGTGCATGGATTATGTGAAGCCTTGTACCGGTACTATCGTGCCGAGGGCATGGAAAAAGAACAAGCCTTTAAAGAAACAGCGGAAACCATCACCGGGCCCATTTCAAACATTATTTCAAAGCAAGGCATCAGAGCCGTCTACGAGCAATTAAATGATGCGGACAAAAAAGCCTTTGAAGTTGCGTATTCGCAAAGCTATGGTCCAGCATTTGATATCATGTTTGAGATTTATGAAGAGGTTCGCTCAGGCAATGAGATTCGTTCGGTGGTTATGGCTGGCGATCGTCATGCACGGTATCCCATGGGCAAAATTGATCAAACAGAAATGTGGTTGGTGGGTGAAACAGTTCGTGAAAACCGTTCAGGTCAAGTGGGCATTAACCCAATAACAGCCGGTGTGTACATTGCAACCATGATGGCTCAAATTGATGTATTATTGGAGCATGGACACAGTTATTCTGAAGTATGCAATGAGTCCATTATCGAATCGGTCGATTCCTTAAATCCATACATGGATTACAAAGGGGTGGCTTATATGGTGGATAATTGCTCAACAACCGCCCGATTGGGATCCAGAAAATGGGCCCCTCGTTTTGACTACAACATTGCGCAACAATCATTGCCAGGATTGAGTCAAGCCGCAGTCAACCCAACGTTGATTGATGCATTTAAATCTCATACGGTGCATGATGCCATGAAAGTGTGTGCAACTTTGCGCCCATCGGTGGATATTTCATTAACAGCTACCACACCGTCATGAATTCTGAATCCAAAAAAGTTGGTATAGTCATTGGTTTGATTATTTTATCAACCCTAATTGGATTCTATGATCGGGTTCAACCCAAGGCCAATCAAACGGCTTCGGTGATTCCCAAGGCATCCGTCATGGTCATTCCGATTGAAGGAATGATCACATCTGTGGGAACTCAATGGGATGGCAGCATGGTGGATATTATCTCTGATCAGTTGGCAGAGGCCAAAGATACCAAATCAGTCAAAGCCGTTGTGTTGCGCATTAATTCACCCGGTGGAACGGTGGGGGCATCCCAAGAAATTTATGATGCCATCATGCGATTTAAGAAAAATACACAAAAGCCAGTCATTGTATCCATTATGGATATTGGTGCGTCAGGTGCATACTGGGTGGCATTGGCTGGGGATTATATTTTTTCACACCCAGGCAGCATTGTTGGAAGTTTAGGGGTCATTACTCAAACCCTTGATTTAACCAGTGTCCCTAAAAAATACGGGATCAATGTAAAAACTTACAAAGCGGGGCCCCATAAGGATTTACTGAACCCATGGCGAAAACCCACGAAGGATGACGAATGGCTTATCAATAAAATGTTAATAACCGTTCATCAACAATTTAAAAGCACCCTCATTGAACGCAGGAAGGTCTCAAAGGAACGTGCCCAAATATTGGCTGATGGCCGCATTTATGCCGGTGAAGATGCATTGGCTGAGCAATTGGTCGATGAGTTGGGGGGCATATATGATGCCATTCAATATGCCGGTAAACTTGTGAATTTAGACGATCCCAAAGTTATTTACCCCAATCGTGGGTTAAAGGATTGGGTGCAATCATTACGAGCGTCATCATTTGGTGCGCTCAATTCAGCCCTATCCGGTCAAATTTGGATGCGTTAATGGAGCGATTGTACGCCTATTTAATCAATCCGTCCAGAACCATCCAACTCTTTAATCACCAAAAAGATTGGCGAATCTGGTGGTTATTTATTGCGATTAGCACGTTGATTTCAATGATTAAATTATCGAATATTGGTTTTTTTTCATTTGCTTCCCATGCCATTTTGAATTTGGGATGGTTGGTGATCACGGCCATTATTATTGATGCCTCAGCGCAGTTATTGGGTCAATCGGGTCGATTGCCGTCAATGCTGTATTGGTTGGGATTTGCGAATGCATTTTTATGGATATCACCCAGTATTAGTATCATTCAACATTCATTTTATTCCTTTGGGTCATTGCTTATGTTTGCTGTAAATGTGGTGTTTTTGCATTATATTTGGGAAACACTAAAAAGAATATACACCTTGAATCGATGGCAACTCATGGGTCTTTTTGCTGTCCCAGTTGTGAGTGTACTGTTATTTATTTTTGCGATTGCTATTTATGCAACACAAGTGGCCATGGTGATTCAATGATCCGAATCGGCACAGGGTATGATGTTCATCAATTGGTTCCAGGAAGACCCTTAATTGTTGGTGGTGTTACCATTCCACACGATAAAGGACTATTGGGCCACTCGGATGCGGATGTCTTAACTCACGCCATTACCGATGCGATTTTAGGTGCATTGGCCATGGGAAGCATTGGGGATTGGTTTCCTGACACGGATGCCGCATATAAGGATGCGGATAGCATTGAGTTATTAAAAGAGATTTACAAAAAAGTAAAAGAAAAAGGGTATCAAATTGTCAACATTGATTCGGTAATTATTGCTCAAAATCCTAAATTTAAACCGCATATTTTGGCCATTCAAGACTGTTTAGCCAAAGCCTTAAATTGCACGGTTGATATGGTGGGGGTCAAAGCAACCACCACTGAAAAACTAGGGTTTGAAGGTCGTGAAGAAGGCATTGCGGCCCAAGCGAGCGTGTTGCTTCAAACCACATGATTTCAGCCCGAGATATCGAACGTTGGTTTGAGTCAGCGCATTATCGAAAAAAGTGCGACTGGGTGTGTGTGGATCAACCAAAGGTCATTCGTGAATGGGGCAAGAAAGGGCTCATCGGCCAAGTGATCTGCTCAGATAAAATAGAAAAACCGGCATGGACAAACACCATACCTTGTTTGGATGTTGAGCATGCTTGGTTCAATCAAGTCACCAAAAAACCATCGCACATGGGGATGATGGTGATCATTGAACGGCCCACCTATAAAGTATCCGAACTTATGAGGGCGCCTCGGGTCTTGTTATTGGATGGCATTCAAGATCCTGGGAATTTGGGAACCATGATTCGTTCCATGGTGGCTTTTGGTTGCAATGCATTATGTTTGACCAATGATTGTGTGGATCCATTTCACCCTAAAAGTGTGAATGCGTCATGTGGTGCCATCGCCCATGTGGGCATTTATTTTGAAACCCATTGGATGGACTGGATCAAAGAAACCAAGCATCCGATTTATGTATTGGACCCTCAAGGCTTATCCACCATTTGGGATGTTGAGCGATCAAAAAATTATGTCTTGGTTTGTGGCTCAGAAGGGCAGGGGATTCAATCCACCCTAATCAAATCAGTGCACATCAATCCGATATCCATTCCCATGGCCGATGAGATGGAATCCATCAATGCGGCCTTAAGTGTTGGGATTGGCCTTCATCAGTTATCCTACCCGATCAAATAGACTTTCTATGATCAATCCGATAAAATAATTTCATGAGTGTACAATCAGCGGGTGGAAATCAACCCATCCAACCTCAAGGTGCAGTAAATATCGATCAGACGGCAGAAACCAAGGCCAATGTAAAGCAAGCCAGTCAGGGCATGAAAGAGGTCATGACCAATATCAAAGAGCTGTCTCAAGAACTGCGCAATCAACAAAGCCAAAAAACATCCAGTAAAGAAGCCAATAGCAAGCTTGAAACACAAACCAGCCGAACATTGGATCAATTAAAAGAACAAGCTCAGGCTCAGCAAAAACAAGTGCAGGGTCAAGAGCAATCACAGCAAGCTCAACTAAGTGGCGGTAAAGACGCCGAGGTGGTGGCGGCCGCAATGGCTGGCCTCATGGAAGAAGAAGAGATGGGGGATGTGAATGAAAAGCAAAAGGCATTGGAAGAAAAAATGGAGATTTTAATGGAGCATGCCGAAAAACTTCAAGATGTTGAACTGGATAACCCGGACAACAATTTTGAATTGCAGCAACTGTTTAAAAATGCTGAAAAATTTAAGAGCTTAAAGCGTCGTGAGGGCCAATTAAATAAGCAATTGGAAGACTTAGAAATCAATTTAAAGCAACAAGAAGCGCGTGAGGAATTGAATAAATTACCGGTGGACGAGACCACCAAAAAAATGCGTGAGCAAGTGTTGGCATCCTACGATGAACAACAACGTCATCAATCTCAAGATCAACAGGACGATGAGCCAGAGAATCAAGACGATGATGAGAAAGAAAACAAGGATGATAGGTCTCTAGGAGCTCAAACTTAAATGACCAAAAAGAACGTTAAATTAAATAAGGGTGAATCAGACAACTTAATGCCCATTATTCGAGAGTTTAATAAAATCGCCGGTGCGGTCAATGCATTATTGGGGCAACGTGTTCAATCCAAAGAACGGAAAATTTCCGTGATGGTTAGTCGAATCAAGCGCCCGGATGAAAAATCCAGTCAAATTAAAGTAACAACGGTTGAGTTTACCAAAAACTTCCTGAATAAACAGCGTAAAAAAAAGAAAAAAGGCGGGGACCAGTCCGAGTGGGATGATGGGTTTACAGAAAAGCGTGGATTTGTAATTTAGCCATGATTATTGATGCAATTCCAGGGGATAAATCCATATCACATCGGGCCATTATTATTGGCTCACTCACCAATGGCACCACCACATTTGATGGATTTTTAAAATCGGAGGATTGTTTATGCACCTTGGAGATATTTCGACAATTGGGTGTTGAAATATCAATGGATTCAACCACTGTGACCATCCATGGAAAAGGGGTGTCGGAACTAAAAAAACCAAAAAATCAACTGCATGTGGGGAACTCCGGAACCGGGATTCGATTAATATCTGGGGTATTGGCGGGATTGCCATTTGATACTGAAATTACTGGCGATGCCTCCATTCAACAACGTCCCATGGATCGAATTATTGACCCATTAACTCAAATGGGTGCCAAAATTACGGGCAATCATGGGTTGCCACCTCTTAAAATTCAAGGGCAGACAAAGTTGAAAAATGGGTGGGTGTATCATATGCCAGTGGCCAGTGCCCAAGTTAAGTCATGCATATTATTATCGGCCATCACAACGGGCGTAGGGGTATCGGTTCATGAACCCGAACCATGCCGGGATCATACGGAACGAATGCTGCAGTTATTCGGGGCAACCTTAACGACCACCAATGGCGTGATTGAATTAACGGACCCATCATTAACCGCGCCTGTTGAACGAATTCAAATTCCTGCCGATATTTCATCGGCCCTGTTTTTTATTTGTTTGTCTCTCATGACCAACCAGCCCGCCACGTTTAAGAATATTGGGTTAAATCCATCCAGAGTGGGGTGTTTAACTGTTTTAAAAATGATGGGGGCAGACATTAATATTGTGCCTAAAAAAAATAGTTATGAGCCCATGGGGGATATTCAGGTAGGTGCCACACATACCCTCAAAAACATTGAAGTTCCGTTATCGCTTATTCCAAATGTTATTGATGAATTGCCCATTTTGGCTATCTTAGCCACCGCGTGTGAAGGAACCATGATTGTTCGAGGGGCCCAAGAGTTAAGAATAAAGGAATCGGATCGTATTGATGGCATATGTCGATTGGTCAATGCGTTGGGTGGGAATATTAAAGAATATGAGGACGGATTTGATATAATGGGTCCCATTACCTCCCCTCAAAACATCCATTTTGATGCGCATTATGATCATCGTTTGGCCATGTCAGGGCTGATTGCGGCCAAAGCATTTGGAACCACTGCGAATATTGAAGGAAAAGATAGCATATCCACGTCATTTCCTAATTTCTTAGCATTGCTTGACGCATCGTAATAATTTTTAAATTGACTTTTAATGTGAGATTAATACTTTTTTGATACACTATGAGTATGTTCAAATTTGTGACTGGGTGCAATGATTTAAAACAATGGATCAAAGAGTCCCACTTAAGTTCATCATCCATTGATATGGAGACATATAATATTGTTAATGACATTAAATCCCTCATTGAAAATAATGGCGATAAGGCACTCATAAACTTAACGGAGAAATTTGATCAGATGGTGTTGAGCCCCAATGAATTAAGGGTGTCAGAAGCGGCCATTCAAGCGGCGTATCAAGCGGTTGATGAACCTTACATTGAATCGCTTAAAAAGGCGGCCAAAAATATTGAGGACTATCATTTAAATCAACGGCCAAAAAACTGGGAGAAATCCAGCACTGATCAAACCTATGGGGTGCAATTTAGCCCATTGGATTCGGTTGGACTGTATGTTCCAGGCGGTCGTGCAGCGTACCCCTCATCCGTACTTATGACAGCCATTCCAGCAAAAATTGCCAATTGCTCCCGCATTGTCATGGTCAGTCCCCCCACTGGTGGCCAAATCCCGGCGAGTGTATTGGTGGCGGCTGATTTGTCCGGAGTAAATGAAATATATCAGATTGGCGGTGCTCAGGCAGTATTTGCATTGGCCTATGGGACCGACTCCATTTCCCCAGTCGATAAAATTGTGGGTCCTGGAAACAAGTTTGTGACGGCCGCTAAACAAATGGTGTATGGCGTGGTCGATATCGATAAACCTGCGGGGCCCTCTGAAGTTTGTGTTTATGTGGATGAGTTGCAGTATGCCCCTTATGCCGCATCTGAAATGTTGGCGCAGTTGGAGCATGACCCTGATGCGGCCGCCATTTGCATTGCCACCTCCATTGAGATTGCTGATGCCGTGAATTTGGCGGCAGAGCAACAAGTCCAATCACTGAATCGTCGCGCCATTATTGATGAATCAAAACACAATGCAGTCATTGCATTCATCGATGGTCATGATGAGGCACTTGCCGCGATTAATTACTGTGCATCTGAGCATTTGGTTTTGGTATCTAATGCGGCCAACCAGCTAAGGCATGAGGTCAAACATGCCGGATCCATCTTTTGTGGCCCATATACCCCAGTCGCATTGGGTGATTATTATGCTGGGCCAAATCATGTGTTGCCAACCGCCAGATCGGCACGGTTTGCATCCCCTTTGGGCGTCATGGATTATATGAAATATTCATCGTATTTATCATATTCTGATGTGGCACTTAAAAAAGCATCAATGGATTTGAAAAATCTAACGTCGGCTGAAGGGTTTGATGCACACTTTAATTCCGTTCAGGTTCGAATCAATGAGTAACGCCAAGTGGTATGTGGTATGGGAAGGAAAGCAAACGGGTATTTTTACTCAGTGGGAAGATGCCAAAGCCCAGGTGCATGGCCATCCGGGTGCGAAATATCAGTCGTTTAAAACCAAATGGGCGGCAGAGGAAGCATTTCGAGTGGGGCCAAATTCATTTCAGGATTTAAGATCAAAAGTTTTACCTGATAAGAACCCGAATAGTATTGCCGTGGATGCGGCTTGTAGCGGAAACCCCGGGGTGGTTGAATATCAAGGGGTATGCACCGATTCAAAATCACAATTATTTCACAAAAAAATTGAGGGCATTGGTACCAACAATTGCGGTGAATTTTTAGCAATTGTTCACGCACTTGCATGGCAAAAAGAAGCTGGAGTAAATCGCCCAATTTACTCAGATTCTGATGTTGCCATTGGTTGGGTCAAGCAAAAAAAATGCAAAACCACCCTCGAAAAAAGCAAAGATACCGCGCCCATTTTTCATTTAATTGAGCGTGCCGAAAAATGGCTTGAAGAGCATCCGGTTAAACCGAAAATATTAAAATGGCTCACCAAAGATTGGGGAGAAATTCCTGCAGATTTTGGCAGAAAAGGTTAACTTTATGTTAAAATACGAGAAATCAATGAAATTAAATAAAAATAAAGTAACCTTGTATATCGATACAGATGAGAAATACCATTTTATTGTTGGTGAAATGTTAAAAGATAACGTGGATGTGGTTTTTGCTGATTCTGAAAAAAGCGCCATGTCATTACTCAAAGAGCACCATTCAAATATTGGGTTTATTATCCTATGCATTGATCATTTTGACTACCAAGACATCCTGAATCGTGTGGGTGCGTATATCCCTAAGTACTATCATTTAATATTAATTTCCCAAGACATTGATGCCATTGGAATGTATGATTTGATATCGATCTATGGGGCGGATGATTATTTAACCAAACCATTTTCACGGCAAGGACTATTGGCGGCCTATAAAAATACAACCGCCCAGGGCATACGACCATTTAAACAACGATTATTTCGTGATATGCAATATTTTAACGATCAAATTCAAAAAATTAATCAGTTAGATATTTGTGACGCATTTAATCCATTGTTATTTGACCGGTTGGATCATCAGATGAATCATTTAATGGACATTAAAAATCAGTTGGAACCATTGAGTAATTTCCCAAAATCAGGGCGCCCCAATATTTTATTCATTGATGATGAGAAGAACATCATTGATTTCTATCAATATTTTGTTGAAGATAAGCCGTTTCATTCTTTTTTTTCAAACAGTTTGGCTGAATCAAGAACGGTATTAATGAATGAGCACATTGATATTATCATATTGGATTTAGGGTTGCCGGATGGTCATGGGGTCAATCTTTTAAAAGAAATATACGAGCATGATAGTACGGACCCAGAACTGCCGGATGTGATTGTGATTAGCAGTTACTTTGAAAAAGATACTGTGATTGATGTATTAAATTCGGGTGCAAAAGTATTTATCAATAAACCAATGACGTACAAGAAATTTTTATCCGTTATTTATCAAATTGCTTTTTTAAGGTTTATGAGACGTGAACTAGATATAAAAAAGTTGGATTTAAAAAAGAAATATGTTATGTAACTTTACAAAGTCATTACTAATTGGTACATTTAAACTTGATTCCACACCATGAGAGATTTTATATTTAACAATATTGTTCGCCAATATTCACATTGGTCAACATTCATAGATTATAAAGTTACGGCTGCAACTGTTGATATCAATGCCTTTGCAACATCGAATGATAAAACTCATGTTTTAAGTGGAGCATTAGATTTACAAGAACAATTAAGAGATTTTAATTTAAAAGTTAATGAGCATATAGCTCAGCTACCAGAAGAAAAAAAAGATCCTCCTTTAGTTGAATTACAGAAGATTAACAAAAACTTATCTGATATAAAAGGAAGTAACCAAGAACTTTATTGTGCATTAATTGGTTTGCTTGAGATATATAATGAAATAGATCAGTTAAAGCCACTTAGTAAGATAGTTGGTTATGCAAAGTATTTGCATGAAGAACAAACATTTAAAGGTGTAACTACTAATGAAAAGCAAACAATTGATGATCTGTTAAAAGAACTTTTTAAAATAGAAAATATGAAAACTAATATGACGTATGTTACGGAAATGTACAAAGATGTAAGAAGTCAAAATACAGGTATATTTAGTCCAGATTTCAATACTGACTATGAAGAGTATGTTCGTCTATATAAGTTGCTTATAAGAGAAGAAAGCAAAGGTTATATTCCACCTAGAGATAAAATTTTATTTTATTGGACCATGCATGGGCTTAAATTAACATTTAGTGATTTACAGGGTACAGATGTTGGAAATTTCAAAAAGAGGTTACGTCAAATTATGACGTCACTCGTTCTTGTAAATGCCATGATTGATGATATGGCGGATAATTTTAAGGACGAAAAACTTGTGAGTTTTTTAACACAGGCATTTATCGGTTTAGATGGTTACCCACGTAATGAGAGAATAAAGGACGATGGATTAGAAAGCTATTTAAGCGATTTATACACCAATGTTTACAAAGAAAAAGGCGGGGAGGCCTCTAAATCTGATGTAGAAGCCACTAAAACACAGGAAAGTCAATCCCCGGATAAGAATGCTGCGATAGCATATGCGAAGCATATGCTAAACGTATTTTACAATGCACTGGAAGAATATGGTAAGTTAAATAAAGAATATTGTCTTTTTCTATCAGATCCAAGCGACCAGCAAGAATCTAAGGCTAGTGGAACAAAACAAAGATCTAATTCTGATCTATTAACATTCAAACAAGTACTATTAATATCATTTTCAGATATTCTTAAAAACTTTCAATTTTCATGTAGATTCAACAAAAATCCAAGTGAACAGAATTTAGTACTTGCTGCAAATTTTTCTCACCATAATATGAGTATTGTCCTGTTTAAACAAATGGTAGCAGCATTTAACTTTGATAAAGGTAGTATAAAATCATTAGATGAAATGGCTACAGAGATACAAAGTAATCAACAATTTACTGATGAAGCCTTCATAGAACAAAAACAAGGACGCTATGCGAATATTATTGCAACAGCGTTATCCTCCAATACGAAAAAGTCGAGGGAATTAAAGGTCAATGATTTATCCGGTCAAGCTGAAATTTTGGAACATTATCTTAACCGTCCAACACCGATGATGCATATGGAACTAGATACTATTTTAAGAGGGTGGAAACAGAAAGAAGCTGGTGAAATTAATGTTGGTGAAATTAACGATGATAACAATAGTATACTGGATGTTACCTGGGTTGGTTTTTGTCAAAAATATAATGCGGCTGCATGGGTATTTTTAGAGTTTGCGAAAAATCAACAAAAACTAATTAAAGATGAGCAACCAGGTACACTTAATTTATTGTTATATTATATGGCAACACGAGGATCAGTATAAATTTAATTTATAATGCAATTCAAAGACAATTGTATTGATTTAATTTTCAATTTTGGGGTTACTTCTGATTGCTCTGAGGAAGAGGCGATGACCATCAGATTAACCAATAAAGTTGCGTTAATTATGATCGTAGCTGCAACACCATATTTCTTTATATTTCATCACTTTCATTTAACATTGGCTGGCAATTTTGTATTACTTGTTTTAGCACTGTATTTTATGGTGTTTATTTTTAATAGGGTTCAATGGGTTTCAGCGTCACAGATGATTAATATTTTGAGCCAATCCATCATTATTCTTCCTTTTTATACATTGCATTTGGGGCATAGTAGTGGTGCTCATTTAATGTACGTACCTTTGTCTATTTTACCTTTTATTATTTTTAATCCGACAAAACAAGTACGGGTAAAGTGGCTGAGTAATATTTGCATATATACAAGCTTTATACTCGTGACAATCATTCAACATACACGACCTGAATTGGCTATATCTCTATCATCAGAAGCCACGAAAATTATATATTACATTGCATTTATAACAACGTTTTGTTTGGTTATCCCACAAATTGTTGTTTTTTATCAGGCTCAATTGAATGCTAAGGATTTATTAAAAAGTACAAACAATCAGTTAAATAGCACTTTAATAAAGTTAAAAGAAAGTCGTGAAGCACAAGCCTTATTAACGCAACATTCTGATTATGCAAAATTGGTTCAAAGCATTGCGCATGAATTTAAAAATCCACTGCAAATGTTGCAGGGGACCGCTGAGATTGGTTTATTAAAAGATAAACAAAATACTGAGTTGTTTGAGACCATCATCAAAAGTGTTGAACGATTAAATAATGTGATTCAGCCATTATTGTTGTATTTAAATAAGAAAACTAGCTACGTGTTTGAATCCATTAATATTATCAAAGTAGTGGATGAGATTATTACCTTGAGCAAGGCAAATTGCAAATCTAAAAGTATAGAACTAACATTTGAGCATGACATTGACGAAATATTTATTTTTGCGGATGGTCAATTTATTGGTCAGGTGATCATTAATTTATTAACCAATGCCATTCAGGCCATTTCTGGTGCTGGTGGTGCCATTCGTATCCTCATTGAATATGATTCATTTTTGGTAAATAAAAACATGGTTCAAGCGATAAAGTTGAGCATTAAAGATACTGGCTGTGGAATTCCAGAAGAAAAAATTAACAGTATTTTTATGCCGTATGAATCCAATTATTCAAATGAACATAATCTGGGATTGGGGTTATCGATTGTTGCTAAGATCATTAAGGATCACCATGGTCAAATTAAGGTTCATTCCGACGTCGGGGTTGGAACAACCGTTGCCATTTGGTTGCCTTTATCTAAATCAGGTGAAAGTAATGCCAAAGATGTGGATCAAATGTTTGAATTGGATGACTCATTTTTTGAAACATAGCCGATAATTTAATTTATAGAAGAGG
>DBHX01000014.1:5289-11433 GCA_002296285.1 bacterium UBP8_UBA817 | reverse complement strand
TTTTAAGTTCAGGCGTGCCATCAACAGCAGTGTACTTTGTGTCTCCTCTTTTGATAGCTTTGATCGCCGCGTTTTTTATATTTATTGGAGTATCAAAATCCGGCTCCCCGGCACCAAAACCAATTACATTTTGACCCTCAGAACGTAGTTTATTGGCCAAGGCTGTAATGCTCATGGTCAAGCTAGGCTCGATTTTGGATATAACATTTGATAAATCATCCAATTGTACTGACATTATGACTCCTTTACTTTGACATTTTGACTTCGTGAAATAATCACCAAACCGATAATAATTAATAAAATTGATACATAGCGATTCAATTGCACATTTTCTTTTAAGATAAACTCAGAACCAACAATGATAATAACATAATTTAGACTTAAAAATGGATACATAAACGACAATTGAAATTTACTCATGCCAACAATCCACAGCAACGCCGAAGCACATATCAAAAAGATACCCGTCACAATTGTCGGGTTGGATACAATAAGGAACAAACTCGCCACATCAAATCCGATGGGCAAACCATCCACACTCATTTTTAATAAGAACTCACCAATCACACTAAAAATAATTGGGGCTAAAATAAAAAATAGAATCTGTTTCATCCAATCACCAATACCAATGAACTGAGTAAAATAAACCCGATACCAACCATCTTATAGCGATCCAATGTTTCACCAAAAAACAGTTTCCCACTAATCATAATCAACGCAAAGCAAACACCAAACAGCGGATATGCAAAACTCAAATCATAATGAGACAACACCATCATCCACAATAAAAAATTGAGACCGGCCGTTGTTACGGCCACCAAAAACGCCCAATTGAATACCACCTGCTTAAATGAGTTCCATGCACCTCTGGCTGATTCAAATTGGACATTTTGCACAGATAATTTAAAACAAACATCCATCAGCACACGCATTGATAAAGCAGAAATCAATATAAATTCCATGACTGTAAAACTTTAATTTGAATTGACAAATAAATCAAGCGCATTAAGCATCATTTTGATGGGTATCGGTTGATTCTTGTTCGGCATCCTTGATGGCTGATTTTAATTCACGAGCTTTAATTCGCTGAACCATCTCTTTTTCAACCATAGCCACATCCCCATGATTTGATTTTTGATACTCCTCAATGGCTTTTAATCCATGGGCTTTGGCCTGATCAAGCTGGCGACGTTGTGATTTAAATCGTAGAAACTCGACCCAAACAAAACAACAAAACAATAACAAAAAAAAACTTAAAATCACAATATCCATCATTTTTAAATTATACACCATCATCACCCACCAATACTTAATGAAGAATTAACATGGGACACAGAAAACGTCGTGGTTCGGCTGCCATTTTCAAAATTCCGTGCATATTTGGCATAATCCACCATAACGTTAAAAATCGATTTCAACATGACATCATCGGTCTTAATTTTTTGAACCATGCTTGCCTTCACCAACTGGGCCCTTAAATGCGTTTGTTTGGCGCCAGACAAACGCATTAGCCGAACAAACTTTCCAAATGGTTTATCCGTATACGCTTTTTTTAGTGACTCCAATTGTGCTTCAGATATGAGTAACTCGCATTTCTTGGCCAAAGTGTACTGGTCATCTGGACTTAAAGAACCAATGTAGCCATTCAATTGATCTTCTGACCCTTTATGACTTGCGGCTTGAATAATTAAATGCGCCAATAAGCGTTCATTTGCCTCTTTATTTTCAGGTGAAGCCGGCTTTTTTATTGCTTCTATGGTTTGATATAACAGATTTTGATAATGACCATGATTCGGATCGGATGAATACGATGTTGTGGTATGCTCACGCCCAAAAAACTGAGACATCCCACGAGAAACAGAACCCCAAGTCGGTCTAGGAACCGGTTTACCACGAAAGTTAAATTCTTTAAATTTAAAGTTCAGTTTACACGATTCAAGTTTAAAGTTCGTCGGTTTCACAAACGTTTTACCTTTAAAGTAATGTGAAATTTCAGCACGGACCCCCTCCTGATTGGAGGCTGGGACATGTTTCAACAAACACTGAATATTCTCATTTAACTTAGCAGGTGGCGAATGCTTCATAAGTTCATGAATCACATATTGCACCAACTGGGCTTTTTGAGCACGCGTTTGTTTTCCTTCATGCTCAGAGAGTAGCTGAGCCACCATCATCCAACCCGCGGATTTTTTTTCAGGGATGCGAGACCGAACAACACAATAAATTAAATTCGATACCGCCTCTTTATTTAACGCTCGTCCAAAGTATTTTTCAAGTGTCATGGTCTGATTTCTTATGGACTGTTGCGACACATAAAATTCTTCTCGAAATTGTTTAACAAAATAAGATTGCAGTTCAGTTAAGCGATCATTCCTCAACAACGGAGCTTGCGTTAAGAATACTTCAAATCTCCCCCTATAAAATAACCCACTACTGGTTTTAAAACCCGATATTTCATTGAGCCTTGTCATAAAATCACGTAAGAAACGTGGATGTTTATGGTCCTCATGCATTGAAAAAAGCAATTTGTGCATCATTTTCGCCTGATTGTCATCACATTTAAAAGAAATCTGGGTAACCAATTGGTCAATAATTGGATCTCTTATTGATGAATCCAATCGACCCAATTCAACACAGGCCTCATTGAAATCACCCGGTGAGAACTGGTGCAATGCCGTCATGTTTGAAACAAAATCTTCAGGGTTAAAAAACTGAGTCTTTTGATGTCGAAATTGTCGTAATTTGCTGATCCAATCGGGAGTGGATGAGGCCGCCGAATCACCCTCGGGAGTGGATGAGGCCGCCGAATCACCCTCGGGAATGGATGAGGCCGCCGAATCACCCTCGGGAGTGGATGAGGCCGCCGAATCACCATCGGGAGTGGATGAGGCCGCCGGATCACCCTCGGGAGTGGATGGGGCCGCCGAATCACCATCGGGAGTGGATGAGGCCGCCGGATCACCCGTTGACTCTTGAACGGCCAAATCCACCCGTTGCCTCAAAGATTTTAAAAACAAGTTGTCTTGACACATGCGATCGTATTTTGTTGCCAGATAGGCTTGGATGCCTGTAAGTCCTACAATTTTTTCGATGCCATGCATTTTTGAAGCAAACGCATGGCTGTCATTATTTTTTACATATGGATACAACGAAGAATCAAATTTACTTGAACACTGCTCCAATAAGGCCAAAAACCGCTGTTGTTGTTGTTTATTCAAAACCACCCCATTATCAATTAATGAATCTAAAAACCCTTGCACGCGCTGAAGCACTTCCAACGCTTGAAACTGCTGAACATGACCCGTATCGTTTGGAAAATCTGACGCATTAGAAATCGATTGAAGCGTGGGTAAAACATCAGATGACACAATGGCATCCACAACATCAAACATGCGGGCCCCCGAGGCCAAACTATGGTGAGCTGACAACGAGTTAAATTGATCCATCATGCTAACAAACACTCGATCTTGAAGGGTTGAACGACTATCTATGGTACTTTTTGGAATCAATGAAAACTGGGTGGTAATTTCAGATACTGGGCGATACCCACCACCGTGTTGACGAAGCATTGAATCCGCCACCAAATATTGAACCCGATTAGAAATTCGACGAACCTGATCTTCATTTGGCAATAATTTAGCCGCTACCGATGGTGCAAAATACCATAAAGCTTCCTCAACAACTTGAGAATCACGCATTTGGCCATTTAAAACGCCTTTAATACATTCTTTATGCTTAGTAAAAAAGTCATGCGCTTTTTGATGAAGTAACACACCATTCGGCATGCCATGGGCCGATTCTTTGTTTTTTAAATCAACGAGAGATTGGCAAACACCCTTTAACCAGAGTTGAGGATCTTCTTTAGGTTCTACATCTGACCGAGCCTCAGCATCTGGATCAGCATCCGATTTAACAGCACCCATTGAATGGACTTCTTCATCACTCACATCTGAATGCGCAGCTTCATCAACGGATTCATCACTCACATCTGAATGCGCAGCTTCATCAACATTACGAGTATCTTCATCAACCAATGGATCAGCATGATTATTTTGGAGGATCATTTTTATTTGATGACCATGATGCGCTAAATACGTTTCAGCTTGATCTCTTGTTAGTTTTTCTACAGTGCTATCGCTGATTTTTAAATATTTCTCATCCACTTTTCTAAGCGAGGTATAGTGACCACCCGTTGCAGTGCCCGAATGAAAAATAACGGCTTGTAGCGAGTCCATATTGACACTTTGATGGGCCGTGTCTCTATCATAACTATTGGTTCTGCGATTAAATGATGTTCGTTTCACATCTTTTAACGTTATATTGTTCGTCCCCCTCTGAATGGTTACGGTTTTACGCTGTTTCAATGACTCAACCGAATGTCCATTAAGGGACCTTGAACCATTCATTTCTTTTAATCTTTCGGATTCAGGCAATATTTCTGGAAGGCATTCGTCCACACTCTCAGACGCCCTCGCCGAGCTTATCCACACCGGGGTTTGTTTGGTTGTACTTGCCATAACCTCCCCTTCCGCGTCCAACACATCGACTGTGCTTGACTCAATGGCGTACCCAAAGTCATGAGCGTTGGTGTCAATACCCCTCTCAGATTCAAATGCCGATGCATCCGGTAAAAAGACTTGCATAAATGCAAAATTTATTAGCTCACCGGGATCACCTTGTGTTCCTATTGGAAACTTTTCTGGAAACTGGCTTAAAATTGTCCTTACAGACGCCTCATGGTTACAACTTGTTTGATTTGGATGCAATAAATTTTTCCAAACCTCTAATGTGTTGTCTCGTATGGCTTTTGTGGCCTCTGGAAGCCTGTAGGTGTTTACGCCGTGCTCAATGGAATCCCCTGAAATTTTCTGGAGATAGTCATATGCGCTATCGAATACACCAATGGGCAATACGCGCAATAGTTGAATTGCAGAATTGAAATAACACGTGTTCCCAATATTTCCAATTCCTTCGGATGAATTTGCTTGCACGTCGGCTCCGGAACTGGCCCTTGCGGTTGCCTGAAGTGACTCGTATGTGGATTGGTGTCGGGTTTTATCTGGTGATGCATGCCCCCCTGGAGGCGTCTCCAGGCATGGTCGCAATTCTTGATAGTCAAATAACCCCAACTGGCATTGGGCAATGTCTCGGGAAAGCGTGTCATAGGAAACAACCCGACCAGAGGCCGATGTCATATTAAACGACACCGATTCTTGGAGCGTTTGACGAACCATGGCCAAATGCCCCTTGATTTCACGAGCATGGTCATCATCTTCAATAGACGCCATCATTAATTTACCTCTTGGATGAATCCTCAAACGACCCTTGATGGTTGGCGCATTTAAATCCCCTGATGCCAATGACAACAATTCTGTGCGTTGAGATAACGATAATGAATCGTAAGCAGCCAAGTTGTACCCGGACAAACTAAACATCGCCTTTTCAAGCGCCTGATCCGGTATTTTAGGTAACTTGATCACATCTTTTGGTGCAGGTTTAAAAGATGACACGTACGACCAAAATTTTTTTGACATGTCAGAATCAACAGTGGTTGTTTGTTGAGCCTGATCTTGCTTGATGATTGCTTCCATTAATCGAAGTGTCGACTCACGAGTACGATCGTCCATATGAGTCACCAATGAATCAAATCCATTGGGATGAAATAACAGTAGCGATTGAATGTATTGATATGCCACAGATGTTGGGGAAAACCCACCTTGGTCATCATCGGGCAACATTTTCTTGTAGAGTTCAACCACATGATTGGCATCACTCACCCACGACGTCACATCGGCCAATCGATGAATCTGCTTAGGCGTCAAGTTGTTAATGTGATCTTGATCTTGATTCAATAATAAAACCGCCAAATCCGGTTGATAAGTTAACGCATCCGTTAAAAAATACAATGAGTCAGAAACTCTGGTTAATTGCACTGATTCAGAATCTGCAGACAAATGATCAGTTACCTCGGATGCATCACCAATTCCATCCCCCTGGACATGAAATGCTAAAGAATCTGCACTCAAAACTGGCTGATCACCAGGGTTAATGGGTGAGCCAACGGACCCTGCAGGCGGCATCAACATGCCTGGTTTAGGAATGGTTTCATGAGCAGTACTTTGAACGTGTTCAACACCACCTTGA
>DBHX01000014.1:0-4957 GCA_002296285.1 bacterium UBP8_UBA817 | reverse complement strand
TCAACACCACCTTGACCTTGATCAACGCCACGTGCCAACAATTGTTTTAAGACTCGACCGGGAATGTATTGAAGCATTTGCTGTCGGTTTTGATTTAATTGGTGAGCGCTTTTTGAATCAATAGCCCCCCCCATTTCATCCTCCATTTCACCCCCCATTTGCTCAAAATAGAGCCCTTGAAGTAACCACTCCCTAAGTGCATGGAGTTTAGGCTCGTTAATAAAATCGGGGGTATCCGGACGATCTCCGTAAAGCCCTGACCAATCAATCGTTTGCCATTGAACAGCGCCATCCAATTCAGGGGCATTTGGATGGCGCTGTTCAATATGCCCCTGAAAATGAGTCAATTCAAATGGTTTTTGAAGTCCCGAAATAATATGCAACTGCAACCGCTCGGTCGGTGATGCATCATGACGCATTTCAATGTGTTCAATAATACGTCGACGATGACCTTTATTTGACAGACGTAATACCGCTTTTATAAATGCTTCCGGGTGATTATTATAAACAGACTGATACCAATGATCATCCGCTGAGCCAGATTGATCGACCTTCCACTGCAACGCACGGTCAATATTCGATTTATCACCATCAACAATAACCGTTTCAGGGTCCTGAAACTTTATTTGAACTCGGTCCTCAACTTTTTCATAGTCTTTTTCATAGAATTGGGCCATGGTCTTAGTCGGCTGATCAGCACCTAACGACGTTCGAAAGCGATGAAGATCACTTGAATTTAATCCATCGAGAAAATCTTGCAATGCCTTCAATTTAGAGTCATTTTTTGCACTTTTATAATCATCCATCGCCAAATTTAATGCACGCTCTAAGCGCTCGGTATAGTGACGGCGCCACCCAACCATTCGATACCACGAATTTTTAGTAAACCACGAGCCATCCGTCAAATCATGGGCCTGACGCTCATCCACATGTTGGGTTTTAACCAACAGTGCGGCCAAACGTTTGCTTTTTTCAGGAGTAAGCATCCAATCTTTTAATACATTTACACCCGTTGAGGATTGATGTGAACCATAGGAAAATGTATGCCCCATATACTCAGAAACACCCGAATAACTCAGCGCATGAAGCAACCGCTTGGCCCCAATCTCATTGCCCATCTTCAACGCCAAATCAACCACACCATCTGAACCATCGCTCAATAAATCAATCAATTGCTGATTCGTGTGATTTTTTTTAAGCAGATCCATGATCAGCTTAAACCCACCCTGCTGACACGCCAAAACACGCTTCACAAAATCACGTTGCATTTGAGCCAACGCATTGCGATCCATGGACTGATCTTTCAATGAATCTTCAAGAAACGTGGCCAATTGGGACTGCTCATCTTTTTTATGAGATAATTGGGTTAACATATCCCCAATGCTACGATACACCCGCCGGGGATCCGTTTGAGCCACATCATGCAACCATTTCATCGCTTGAAATAATTGTTGGGCATCTTCCTTGTTCTTTTGAGTGTGGTATTTGTTTAATGACACCACGGTACTTACCGTACCATGGAGTGCAAACGATTCCACATTAGTAGCAATGACTCCCAGTTGACCGTATTGGGATTGAAAAATTCGTTTGTAAATTTGTTTGAAAATATTGGCATCTGAAAGGAACTTGCCATTTTTTGGGGATTGTCGATAATCATCGTAGCGCTCCATCATTTGATGAAGGGTTCTTAAACCGGTTGAAATTCGCTGCAACAATGTGAGTTGATCCATGGAAACAATCACTTGTTGTTCAGATCTGGATAAATTGATCTGATGCAATCGCTGAATGTCCTTTTTTAAGGTTTGCATTTCGGTAGCAAATGCACGGGCATCTTCAGCACCACCATAACGAATCATTTGCTTATACGATCGCCGAATGGATGTCCAAACCCCATTATTGAACTCCAATTGATTAATGGAACCGTGGTAGTTCTTGGAGCCACTTCGGGTAAATGTCGATTTAATTGAACGTCCAATATTACCTAAAATACCACCAACAAACCCTAGCCCCACATTTGAATCCCGGCGATCCATTAAGTAGGCCGATATTTCGGTTAATTTTCTTTGAGCGGACGCATGGTCCCCAGACATCAGTGACGATGAAAACGATTTGGATTGATCTTTAACAAAAGAAGCATCGCCTTTAAGTTGCTGATCGCCAATGGCTTTTGCTTTTTTTGACCAATCATCAATAATATTTTTAATCACATCTTTAAAAAACCCTTGAAAATAAGACAACTTTGAAATGATATCCGCATTCACCTTTTGCTTGGCTTTTTTAATGTTTGATACATACAGCATGGACTCAGTCGCAGACCCAAACACCAATCTTGCATGTTGAGACGTGGTGCCACGTAAATATTGCTGCTCAGCATCTTGCATTAACTGAGCTTGACGATGCGATAATTCAGCCGTACGAACACTTCCCGCAACGAAACGAAGAATATCTTCACCCCACTCGGCTAACATGTTTAATTTAAAATCTTTGGTTAAAAATGTATTTTTCCCACTCGCTGAATCGGGTTTTAACACCCCCATTTTTTTATCTCGTGTTTTTTGACGGGACCCCAACCACCATTTAAAGGCACCGAGCACCGCAGTTTTTACAAACTGCTGAAAGGTTTCAAATCGTTCCGATTGAATGGAATTAAATACACCAACCATTTCACCCGCAGCAGAAAATCGATTGCTCATATTTTTCATCATACCGGTCTTTTTCATGCTCATCTGAGATTTCAAAAAACGAGAATAAGACAAGGATGACACCGACGCCCCCAACTCATCAGCAATATTTTGGTACGCTTCAGCCACAGTTTCGCCTTGCTTAAGCATCAAATTCCACTGAGTAAATAATTTTTTTAACATGATGTTTTGGTAAGCAAACTCAAACCAATTCACACTTTTAAATCCCAACCCCAATGCATTGTATAACCAATTATTAGAATACTCGTTGTCCAAAATCATCTTGCTGCGATCATTGGAAAATCCCAAGTAATTATTTTCATAATTACTAATGCCTGAATAATCAATGGTGCTCGCCTCACCATTGGCCCCATAGGCTGAAACCCTTACATTGGCATTGGCAGACTCATTATATTCTCGACCAAAGTAATCCTCTCGATCCAGCTCATTTTCAACAGCACCACGATAATTAACATACGATAACATAATCCCTTGAAACATATTGGACAAGGCTTTAACCATAAGGATTCCCCACGGTGAAATGGGTATAAATTTACTTAACGTAAAATATGCGCCAAAAAATATGGCCTCATAGCATACCTTTTCAACCCGTTTCAATGACTCAAAATGACGATTATTAAATGACACCGCCGACTCTTGCATGGATTGGATCGCATCCAATGCATCGATATCATGCATGACCTCACGTTCAATTACATCAATCATGGACGAGATATGCTGTGCCCCAACTTTCCCATCCCCACGAATCGCTTCGGTTAAGGATGATAAATACCCCGTTAACGACATAAACATAACAATGGAAGATTGGGCACGCATGCCCAACTGAATCAATTCCGTTCGCTTTTGATTAAAGGCATTGTAATCCACTGACTTTAAGGTTACCTCTTCCCCATCATGCTGGTTGACCCAAGGAAGCGTTAATCGAACCCCTTGTTCTTTGGGTGGAATTTGGGACGCTTCTTTCAGAATACGAAACGATTCTTGTCTAAAATTAACCACCGCATCCAATGTCAGCGGATGCACCTGTCCATTGGATTGAAGACTGACCTGATTGGCCGGATTGGATGTCAAATCGGATCGGGTTTGAGCATCAGTTGTTGACAATGCATAACGCTGCAATGCCACATTCTGAAGATACCCATCAGCGTTAAAATAATTGCCCATTAAATATTTATTGGAATACGGGTTATTAATCACCTGCACCTTACGCAACCCATCCCAATCGTAATACATGGCCAAGGTTTGAAAAATACTAATGGCGGAATCAATCAATTGACCATACATGGGAAAAATCATGACCGCCAAAAATGTTCCGGTTTTAAATCTCGAGTCAATCTCTCGTTCATACCGAATTTTGTCCACTTCAAAATTATGATTCACCGCCGATGCATAATGACTCAATAAATGCTCTCTCAATTGAATATCATTATTCACCAACCCAAAACTGGTTTCAAAAATTTTCTGCAACCCTGAGGCCACCTTCACTTTATTGTTATCGCCAATATTGGCCGCCAATGTTGCCAACGCATCACTCACCGCCTTAACCAGTAAAAAAACAAAGCGCAGTTGTTCTTGAACAATTCGAAGGCCATCTTTATAATGATCCACGTTGTATTGGTTTAAAATGACACGTTTTTGTTGGGCATCCGCACTAAAAAATTGATTGTTCAACAATTCCTCAGGTTGGCTCGGAGAAATGTTTTGAGCAAAAAAACCGGTGGTCAACTGTTCTTGATCTTGAAATAACGAATGAATCATGGATGTGTAATCGGTGGAGAGTGTTGGTGGCGTCATGAGTGAAGAAAAGGAACCAGACACAATCGGGGAATCATTTGAGAACGATTGCACCAGTAGCGCTGAAATTTGACTTTCCTGAGACTTAAAGCGAGAGTATGTCGGCAAACGATATGTTGGATTGCCCGGAACATTTACGACATAATATTGATTGTCTGTCCCACGAGCAATGTACCCATAAGAAATAAGTTCATCAAACAACGTTTGTTGATCCAAGGCACTGGCTGGTCCAGCGGATGTTGAATACGTAGATAATGGGGCCGCATGGGGCTGGTGACCATATGACGATTGAAACGTTGGATTTCGGACATAAAAACCATCAAATTCATAGCTGATATAATTTAATCCCTGAAGTTCTTCAAATAATGCCGTTCTTTCTTGAGATGAGGATAAAAAGTCAAATGAATCCGGAGACATTTCCGTATCATCTTTAAAACATTGTATCAGCAACGCATCAATCT
>DBHX01000068.1 GCA_002296285.1 bacterium UBP8_UBA817 | reverse complement strand
CCTTCGTTGCATTTCTGACTGTGGCACGCGCTTGCAATAGCTCCGGGCAAATTTCTTTTTTTGCTAAAATATTTGGAAGCGCCATAAACCCATGGCAATTTTCCTGAAGCTTTTTTAACACCAACCAACGGGCCAACCAATAAGAGGCCTGTGAAAACTTATACACCACCACACATGGTGTTCCCACCAGAGCATGCTCCAAAGATACCGTCCCTGATGCAACCAGCGATGCATGAGCCTCCGCAATAACCTGTCGAGAATCCTCGCAAAGCTCAATTTCAAAAGGATACCCCTTCATTTCATGCTGAATCATCTCACCCATTTTCTTGGATGCCACGGCCAATTTAAATGTTAGATTTGGGTTCTTCGTTCGCAATTCCTCGGCCACCTCAAGCATGAGTGGCAAGCAATATCGGAGCTCCTGCTGCCTGGACCCTGGAAATAATCCCACAATCACATCTTTGACGGTCTTTTTTACCGGCAACAATGACAGCAATGGGTGCCCCACAAACGATACTTTTGTTGGAGCAATGCCTTGATAATACTCGTATTCTTTTTTAAAAATGCAGGCAATGTGATCGCAATAGGAGCAAAACTTAATCGCTTTATCTTTCTTCCCCCATACCCAAAACTGTGGGGAAATAAAACTGATGACACGGATATTTTTTGATTTGCACCACTTGGCCAGTGGAATGTTAAACCCCTGATGATCAATGATCACCACGGCTTGAATATCATTGGTTAAAATACATTGTTTGGTTTTCCTAAGGACATTTAAGAAGAAAGGAATCTTTATCAACGGTTCAATAAAGCCAATGGTGCTGTGACTCACAACGTTCACCAATAGATCACAGCCCTCCGCTTCCATTTTCTCACCACCATTGCCAAATGTTTTAACACTGGATGGCAATGCCTTAATAATGTTTGAGGCATACATGTCCCCCGATGTTTCACCACATGAAAAAAATAAGCGCATTAAAGTCGTAATGCCGATCCAATCTGGATCATGGTTCCGGTCATATCTACCATGGGATCAGAGGACTCTTTGCCAAGTGCCGTTGATAATGTTTCATTCATGCTGAATTGGTACAATGTCTCCAAAAAGATATTCCATTCCGGGTTTAATTCAAATCCAAAGACCACCCCCAGATCTGCCAGCACACCTGAAAATAAACGTTCTTTGTATTCGGTTAACCCGTTGCTTTCAGACAATGTCTCAACTTTATACACCCCAGAAAATTGGCCCAAAGATGAAAATAGTGCCATTTTCCCTGTCCCATCATTCACTATTTCAACGTGCCATCGCAACTTAATCGCATCCAGATTAAGTGTTGTTCGTTTCATGTCATTCCCACTGGCAGCCACAACTGAACTGCCCAATAACTGATAATGGATCCCAATCCCGTCAAATGGATTCCCCCATTTAAGTCCAATGCCAAGAACCTCTTGCATGGTTTTAGTGCCCCCACCAATGCTCGATAGGTCCAAGTCTTTAAATTGAAATACCCCATAACTGGGGGACACCCATATGGTATTTGTGAATGATTTTGGTAACGGAAAAAAATTAATGGCATGCACAATGGTAATCGATGAGAGTAAAATTAAGCATATTCTTAGGATCATATCCATAAGTGTACCATTGAAGCGATTATGCTTCTAATGTAAACTAAATTCATGAATTACTTAGTCTTAAAATCCATTCATTTAATTGCTGCATTGGCCTGGTCTGCCGGTCTATTTTACATTGGTAGAATTTTTGTATACTATGCTGAAGCATCCAATCAAGCGGTCAAAGAAACATTAGGTGTCATGGCCATCCGTTTAAGTCGATTTATTATGCTACCTGCATCAATTATCACGTTACTGATTGGGTTGCACATGGCCGGGATTGCTGGATCATTTGCACAAGGCTGGTTTCATTTAAAATTAACGATCTTAATTCTGCTTTTTGGATATCAACACTTTGCATCAAAATTAGCCAAACAACTTAAAAATGGTTCATTTAGCAGGTCATCCAAGTGGTGCCGTGTTTTTAATGAAGTTCCCATTGTACTGTTAACAGGGATTGTGTTTGCTGTAATCACAAAGAATATTGCAACAGCACTCATCGCAAGTGGGGCCATCTTGTCCTTTCTTGTTGTTTTTTTCATTTCTAAAAAACAAGCTTAACTCATGCGTAAACCAAGCATTGTAGCTCCTGGTGGCAGCCTAGAAAAAGCGCTCATCGCGTTTGATTACGGTGCCGATGCCGTTTATGTTGGGGCCAGTGAATTTAGCTTAAGAAAATCAGCCAATAATTTACAATTAAGTGAACTTTCACATCTATGCGCCATTGCCACTGAACGAAACAAGCGAGTGTACCTGGCCATGAACATATACCCCCACCAATCCGATATAAAAGGAATCACGTCATTTCTCAAAACAATTTCCAATATTGGCTTAGATGCGCTCATTATTTCAGATATTGGCTTGTGCACACTAGCCAAAGAACACACCAACATTCCCATTCACGCATCGACGCAGGCCAGCATCTTAAACACATCATCTGCAAAATTATGGCAATCATTGGGTGCCAAACGAATTGTTTTGGCACGAGAAGCCAGCCTTAAGGACAGTGATCATATCAAAACACTCACAGGCCTAGAAACGGAAGTATTTATTCATGGTGCGATGTGCAGTAGCTTTTCAGGCAAATGCACCATTTCAAACGTTGCTTCTGGACGGGATTCCAACCGAGGCGGATGCATCCAATCCTGCCGACATCCCTATGAACTTTCAAATGGCGAGACTCATCATATTATGAACTCAAAAGATTTGCTGGGACTGCGTGCGATACCGGATTACTTCAAGTACAATGTCGATGCCGTAAAAATTGAAGGTCGAATGAAATCCGCCCTCTATGTCGCCAATGCCTGTCAACAGTACCGACAAGCCATTGATGCTTATGCTGAATCTAAAGAACAGTTTGAATTTCTTTTTCCAATATTGCATGCCAACCTTTCCCGGGTCTCAAACCGTGGATTTACGGATGCTAGCCTAATAAAACCGGCCAGTAAATCATCCATTTCCTATGA
>DBHX01000027.1 GCA_002296285.1 bacterium UBP8_UBA817 | reverse complement strand
ATTTCTGATTATACCTTACGACGTCATATTGCTTATGTCCCACAAGAATCATTGCTATTTAAAAGCTCCATTTTAGATAATTGCCGTATGGGTCGAGTGGATGCAAGTGTTGAAGAAGTCATCGAAGCACTAAAGATGGCCAACGCTTGGGAATTTGTCGAAAAACTTCCGGATCAACTGCTCACAAAAATTGGGACCCAGGGATTAACACTCTCAGGTGGTCAACGGCAACGGTTGTCCATTGCCAGAGCTATTATTAGTCAACCCAAACTTTTGATATTGGATGAAGCAACATCGGCGCTGGATTCTCATTCAGAAGAAAAAATTCAATCGGCCATTCAATCGTTAAAAGGCAAGTTTACGATGATTATCATTGCCCACCGATTATCCACCATTAAAGATGCCTCTTCAATTATTGTTATTGATTCTGGAAAAGTTTGTGAGTCTGGAACTCATGACGAACTCCTACAAAACCAAGGGAAGTATTATGCATTGCTTCAGAAGCAATCCATGGCGAAATAAACCCTAAGAATTCGGTTGAACTTTCTCTTTTTTTGAGGCATACTTTCACCATGTCTTCATGGATTCCTTTTCTTACTAAAATTTCTGATGTGGCTGATGAAATTGCCCTTCATTATTTTAATAGTGCATCGTTGGATGTTGAGATCAAAGACAACATGACCCCAGTGTCAGCTGGTGATCTTGCCATTGAAAATGAAATTCGAGCACTCGTCAAACATGACCATCCTGAACTTTCCATTGTTGGGGAAGAGTATGGGGAAACAACCACTGATTCAACCGTTAAGTTAATTATTGACCCCATTGATGGCACAAAAAACTTTATTCGAGGCTTGCCATTTTTTGGGTCTTTGTTTGCTATTGAAGATGATGGTGAAGTTGTCGCTGGAATGGTTTCTGCACCTGCGTTAAAGTCCCGATGGTGGGCGGCCAAAGGGCAAGGTTCATTTTACAATGGCCAACAAATACATGCCTCTTCAGTAACCCACCTATCTGAAGCCAATGGGTTTTATGGCAGTCTTTTTGGTTCAGAAGCCTCATCAACCCCAGATCCTGTCATTCAATTGCTACAAGACACCTATCGTCAACGGGGATTTGGTGATTTTTACCCGCACATGCTGGTGGCTATGGGTTGTGGGGAGTATGCCATTGATTTCAAACTAAGTGTTTGGGATATTGCCCCTCTAAAAATTATTGTTGAGGAAGCTGGGGGGCAGTTTAGTGATACCTCTGGTAACAACACCATTTATTCTGGCAATATTGTATCGTCAAATAAACACCTTCATACCACTGTTTTGAATTACATTCACGGATGTGAATAATTCTTTGTATTCATTTTCGAATTTGATTAAACTATACATAGGGATTAAATTTTGAAAGCAGGTATTTTATGATTGATTTAGCAATTAATGTGACACAAGATCAGAGTTGGCAGGTCATTACTCTAAAGGGTGAGCTGGATGACTATCAGGCATCAAAATTAACACAAACATTTAACAAGCTAATTGAGGAATCTGACTTTACTCAGATTATTTTAAATTTAAATGATGTGTCATTTGTTGATAGTGTTGGGTTAGGCACCATCGCCATTGCCGGAAAAAAACTTCTGGGGCGATCAGGTCAACTTCACATTGTCTGCTCTCAACATAAAATTTCTCAAATGGTGACACTCTCTGGTATTATTTCGGCCACTAAAGAAACCATTCAGTTGTTTGATTCTACTGAAGCAGCGATTGCCGCAAAGAGCATCTCTTAATTTAGCTCTATTCGTTGATGTGATTTTGTTGGAAAATGCTGTCTTAATTGAATAATTTTTTCTTTGTCACATTCATGAGTAATGCTCATTATTGATGCATCATCGGCTTCTGCAAGGATTTTTCCACTGGGTTCAATAATCATGCTATGCCCATAAGTTTTGGTGGTGTTGGCGCCAATGCCACATTGATTGGGGGCAACAATATAGCATTGATTTTCAATGGCTCTGGCCTGATTTAATATGTGCCAATGCTTCTTTCCAGTTTCATAGGTAAACGACGATGGCACCACCACGATATCAACGGACTCTTTAAAGTAATAACGAAAAAGCTCTGGAAAACGCAAGTCATAGCAAATGCTAAACCCTATTTTCCACCCAAAAATCGATACAATCAATGGCTGAGGGCCCGCTTTAAATCGATTGGACTCCAAAATCTGTGTATTATCCAGGGTTACATCAAACAAATGCATTTTTCGATATGTGCCCATGATTTCACCGGTATCATTGATTACAACGGTGGTATTATAGGCCTTATTCCCACGGGTTGTTTCGGTGATGCTTCCACCAATAATATGCATTTTTTTTTCAATCGCCAATGCTTTTAAAAATTGAACACTTGGGCCATTTAATGATTCTGAATACGGGTCTTCATGATTCCCAAATGACCGGTAATTAAATACCTCTGGCAAGACCAAAATATCTGGGACTCGATCCAACCCACCCACAAGATGTTTCACTTGCTCCATGTTATCTTTAAGATTTGAACCACTATTCATTTGAATGGCGCTCACCATTAATTTATCTTTAAGTCTATTTTTTTTGTCCATTTATCACTATGATACTATATATTATGAATATTAAAGAATGCATCAAGATTGCGTTACATGAAGATCTCCCATCGATTGATGTCACATCCAACCTGCTGTTAAATAACCAGCGTCATGCAAAGGCACAGATTATATCGAAGGCCCATGGGGTATTTTTTGGTGCCCCTATTATTGATGCAATAAATCAAATGAACCCATTGATTTCATGTGAACTTTTGGTTAATGATGGGGATACGATTGTTCCCAATGATGTCTGTGTGAGTATTACCGGAGATTTACGAACCATTGTTGAAATAGAACGAACATTATTAAATTTTATTCAACGATTAAGTGGTATTTCAACCATCACGTCTCAATTTGTTGCCGCATTGAATGACCCCACGATTGATATTTTAGATACCCGTAAAACAACGCCATTGCTTAGAGAATTGGAAAAGCAGGCCGTATGTGCAGGTGGTGGTAAAAATCATCGATTTGGGCTGCATGACATGGTGCTTGTGAAAGAAAATCATCTTTACTTATATAGTGAAGAATTTGGTATGGCTTCATTCAATGAAAAAATTAAACATCATAAAATATCTGAACCTAAAATGCTCATTGAAGTTGAAGTTTCATCCCTTGAATTGCTTCAACAATTGGATTTGAATGTTATTGATATTGTCATGTTTGATAACATGCCCTTTGAGGAATTGCATCGATGCATTGATTTCGTCAATCAACATCCTAAAAAACCACTCAAGGAAGTGTCTGGAAATATTCGTTTGGATACCATTTCAATGTACCGAGGGATTGACATTGAGCGCATAAGTATTGGATCATTAACTCATTCAGTGAATGCATTGGATTTATCGCTATTAGTTGTATGATTGATTTTAACAAAGAAACAGAATTTAAAGATTTTAACCATGATGGGCTTAAAGCCCATGCTGAGCAGTGTAATCAATGCGAATTGTCTGATGAAAGAACCAATGTTGTGTTCAATTCTGGAAACCCAAATGCTAATTTAATGTTGATTGGCGAAGGCCCTGGCCAACAAGAAGATGAAGAAGGAATTCCTTTTATTGGAAGATCAGGTCAACTACTCACCAAGATTTTAGAGTCTGTGGATATTCACCGCGACGATATATACATTGCCAATACCGTTAAGTGTCGGCCACCAAATAATCGAACACCCCGCCCAAAAGAAATGGATACTTGCCAAAACTATCTCATCCGACAAATTCAGTTGGTGCAACCCAAAATTATTTGTTTACTGGGTGCCGCCGCTCTAAAAGCCGTTCTTGGTCCGACCGAATCCATTTCGAAAATCCGTGGTCAATGGGTGACCACTCAAGTCAACTATATGGATGATGATTTGTATATTATGCCCATGTTTCATCCTTCGTATCTACTGCGCCATGCATCCAAAGAAAAAGGGGCCCCAAAATGGCTGACTTGGAACGATATGAAAGAGGTCAAGGCGGCACTATCGTTTTATGATATAATGAGTAAACAATGAGTACAGAAGAAACAAAAAAGAAATCTAATTTTCGCAGAAGACCACGCCGATCCAATCCAAAAAACGAACAGTCTCAGTCATCGCCGCAAAAAACATCAAATTCTAGACATCGCCGCAAAAGACATCAAAAAAATAATAAGAATTCCAAATGGAATCGGCATCGAATTTCTGAGCACTTTATGAAACGTGATTTTGATTCTCGTAAAAAAGATTGCACATCATGTGGTTCATCACTCAGAATTAGCCTTGGTTTGGTTGGTATTATTGAAGCTCTTCGTGCCCAATTAAATCAACGCATTGAAATTGTGACTGGCTACTATTGCCCCGATTGCCGGGATCGGCAATATGGCATTAAACGTGATTTTCATCATATCGGTGTGGCCGCAGACATCCGAATTGAAAATATGTCGTGTGAAGAATTATTTCTAATTGCTGAAACTTATCCAGAGTTGAAAGGCATTGGGATTAATTTTGATGATAATCATGTTCATATTGATACGCGAAAAGAAGATGTTCGACAAACTTGGGTTGAAATAAATGATGAGTGGATTGAACTCACCCCAGACAATCGACATGACTACATCAAAACCACACGACCAGATGAATCTTGCGACACTGATTCATAATTTTTCACTGTTTCTCTCTGTTCAAAAGCAACGATCCAAACATACCGTATCAAATTATGTCCGTGATGTTGAGCAATTTTTCTCAATCCTCAGCATTGACTCTCCATTACTCATTAATCAACAACATATTCATTCCTATTTAAATGTGCATTATAAGAACAATATGAATCATCGAAGCATTCATAGAAAAATGAGTGCTCTGGATCAATTTTGGCGTTATTTAATTCAAGAAAACATCGTTACAAACAATCCCTGGGAATCCATTCGTCGCCCGAAAATAAGCCAACATTTGCCGAACTATTTAGAAGAACATGCCATGTTAGAACTGTTGAATAATTACCCCCATTCGTCGCCCATTGAGGTTCGAAACAAAGCCATTTTAGAACTGTTGTTTTCATCCGGAATTCGAGTGAATGAATTAATTCAACTGCGATTGCATGACATCGACTTGGTCGGTCACGAATGCCGTGTTATGGGGAAAGGGGATAAGGAACGCATTGTTTTATTTGGGTCACGTGTCCAAATGTCCATTCAGTATTATTTGGACAATGCTCGAATGCAGTGGGGCTCCATTGATAAAACATTATTTATTTCAGCCACTGGACATGCCCTCACCGCTCGAACCATCCAACGAATCGTTAAAAATGCCAATCGATATCATTCATCGTCAGTGGAGATCACCCCACACTCCTGTCGCCATACATGCGCGAGCATATTGATATCCAATGGGGCCG
This sequence comes from bacterium UBP8_UBA817, assembly GCA_002296285.1. Classification (GTDB taxonomy): domain Bacteria; phylum Margulisbacteria; class Marinamargulisbacteria; order UBA817; family UBA817; genus UBA817. The sequence continues at coordinate 4,437 of DBHX01000027.1, read as the reverse complement.
GCATCCGCGATATTCAAGAACTCCTGGGACATTCATCCATTACAACCACAGAGCGCTACTCTCATTTGCCCACAAAAAAATTGACGCAACATTATTTGGACATTATGAATCAATAATCCTCTGCCCTATTGGTTGTCGAAATACTTAAATTTATGTTTAATACTCATATGAAACCAAACTTAATTGAACGATCTGGGACATCGTTGTCCAATGTATTAAGTCATGCCACCCAACTTGAAGTCGAGCGAGGTGAAGGGTGTTATTTAATTGACTACCAAGGCCAACGTTACATGGACTTTGGTGCGGGTATTGCGGTTAACTCAACAGGTCACTGCCACCCACAAGTGGTCTCGGCCATTCAAAAACAATCCACCCAATTGCTGCATGGGTGTGCAGGGGTTGTGTATTATGATCAAAATATAAGTTTAGCCGAAAAACTCTGTCAAATTAGCGGGCTTTCATCGGTATTTTTTACCCAAAGTGGTGCAGAAGCTGTTGAAGCGGCGTTAAAGTGTGCCGTGTATGTTAAACAAAAGCAAGGCATCATTGCCTTTAATGGAAGCTTTCATGGGCGCACTTTGGGAGCCCTATCGGTCACAACATCCAATCAAAAATATTTGGATCGTTACCCCATGACTTTTCCAAATCGATTGGTGCTTGAATACCCGAATTTTCACCGAAATGCCGCACCACTAAATACGGAATCTGGATATTTGAGCTATTTAACTGAATCCTTGGATCGGATTGATGCATCCTCCATTGGGGCCATCATTATTGAACCATTTATGGGTGAGGGTGGGTATGTCCCCTGCCCAGGTTCGGTGCTTAAGGCATTGCGTGATTGGAGCGCTGAAAATGATGTTTTTCTTATTTTTGATGAAATTCAATCGGGCATTGGTCGCACCGGTGAATGGTTTTATTATCAACACTTTGGCATCATTCCAGACATTCTCACAACCGCCAAAGGCATTGCTTCAGGGCTTCCTTTGGGTGCGTGTTTATCAACCAAAGTAATCATGGATCAATGGACCACAGGGTCACACGGTGGCACTTATGGCGGCAATCCCATTACGTGTGCGGCTGGCATTGCCACGCTTGATGTATTAACCCCCCAACTTGCAACGATTTCTACCATCGGCCAACAAGCCATTGAACGATTAACCCATGAATTGAGCCCCCTTCGTGGCATCGGAGACATCCGTGGAAAAGGCCTCATGATTGGCATTGAAATCATGGATCATGAGGGACACCCAAATGCAACGGCTCTTAAAGCCATTCTAGCGGATTGTTTAACGCAACACCTTATTGTGTTGCCTTGTGGAAAAGATGGGAATGTCATTCGTTTAATGCCCCCGCTCACCATAACAGATGAAGAGCTCAACCAAGGGCTCTCCATTTTGATTGAATCATGTCGTCGCGTATTGTTATAGGAAAACACGCTGTTCGGCAAACCATTGCGTCTGATCAACACATTGAAAAGTTGTATATTCGAGACCGTCAAAAAATGAATGACGATTTAAGGCGCCTCATTGATTCTGCAAAAAAACAACGCATCCAAGTTCAGTGGTTGGAACCTTATCGATTTGACCAACGGTTTTCAGGGGATCATCAAGGGGTGGCCTGCATTACCCATTCATTTGATCAAACCACGATTGACGATATTATTTCCGATCAACCTAACATTGTTTTGATGGCGGATCATTTGCAAGACCCCCATAATTTTGGGGCCATCTGTAGAACCGCTGAAGCGTTTGGTATTCATCATATTTGTTACCCAAAGAACCGTGCCGTGCAAATTACACCATCGGTGGTTAAAGCGTCAGCTGGGGCTATTGAAGCCATAAAATTATGCAAACTCACCAATCTGAACCAAGCACTTAAAAAATTATCGACCCATGGGTTTTGGATTTATGGCGCATCGTCAAATGTTGGACACCCCTTGGATAACATATCATTTAATTTTCCAATGGTTCTGATTTGCGGTTCCGAACACGATGGAATCTCACCAGGCTCAACAAAAATTATTGATGAATTTGTTCATATTCCGTTGTTTGGCGAAACTTCTTCTTTAAATGTATCGGTGGCTACTGGTATAATTATGCATAAGATTGCTTCTCAAAAATAAACATTAACGAATTTATTTATGATATTATCAATCAGGCATCGCATTTTATTGCCGTTTTTATTCATTACGGTTTTTATGACATTTTCAGCAATGATCATCTCAATTGAGCTCGTTCAAAATTATTTTGACAATCAATTGGCTCAAAATGCACAAAAACAATACATTCCCATTGAAACACGGCTTCTACAATTGGCCGCCCTCTCAGATGTATCGAAAGAAAATAATGGTGATCTTATTTCACTCTCGCAAATTACCAACCATTTAACATTGCATGCGAATTACTCTGCCTCCATTGATAATCAAATATTGCATATATCAGAGGTTGGAACCCCCAAAAAAATCCCATTTTCTATTCGCTCATTAAAGTTTCAGGCGGAAAACATAACATTGTATGTCAAACAAAATCAGGATTTTATTCGAATTTATAAATCCTCAGACTCCTTATCTCCCTATGGCCCGCGCATTAATCGAAATGATTCCAACTCTTTTTTACAGCAGCCCTATGTCAATCATTCCATCAATGGGCAACGATTTCGATCCTATTTTTATGAACACGCCTCGATTAAAAATTTATACGTTCATGTCATGACTCCTAGTTCGGATATATTTCATTACCGACGAATGACACTATTGGGAATTACATCCGGTATTTTACTTGTCAACTCTGTCATTATTTTTATTTTCTTCATTATTTTGAAACGCATCACACAATCATTATCTCAAATTACTCAAACCGCTAAACAAATGTCCAAAGGGCAACGTGCAACGCCATTAAAAGTACATAGCAATGATGAAATTGGGCTCCTGGCTCAAAGTTTTAACAATATGCTAAACAATGTTCAAACGAAAACCGCGGAATTGATTTACGAGAGAAATCGATCAAAAATGATATTGGCACAATTGCCTGAAGGCATTATCGTCACCGATCTAAATAACAAGTTGCTCTCAGCCAATCGTGCGGCGGAAACCATGTTGGGGTTTTCAACGGATCGCGCTAAGGGCCATGAAATTATTTCATACCTAAAAAATGAAAACTTATCGTCTTTCTTTTCCAATGAATTTCAATCCGTTAAAGACAATGCATTGGTAAGAGAAGTGATGATCCCAGACCAGAATGGTAAAGAAGATCATTATCAGATTACTGTTTCCCCATTGCTCGATTCGACATATCAAAAAACTGGCATGATTACCGTTATTCGCAACATCACCGATGAAAAACAAGTCCGTAGTTTAAAAGATAACTTTTTACGAACGGTGACTCACGAACTTCGTACCCCACTGACCTCTATTATTGGCTTCTTAAATATATTAGTGAAGCAAGTTCATGGCCATTTAAATGACAAACAGAAAGAGTTTTTGGATATTTCCATTCTAAACTCCATTTATTTAAAAAAATTGATCAATGATTTATTGGATCTGTCCATTATTCATTCCGGTCAATTGACATTATCTCAAACGTCTTTTGACTTAAATGAAACATTTGATGCGGTGGTTAAAAAACAACTTAAAACCATAGAAAATAAATCGAATGTCATTTCCGTCGATTACCAACACCCAAACATGGAATTATATGCAGATAAACCCAAGATTTCACAAATTTTTGAAAACTTAATACTCAATGCCAATAAATTTACTGAAAATGGCATGATTGAATGTGTCTTAAATCAAACGGCTGCATTTACCACCTTAATTATTAAGGACTCTGGGCAAGGCCTCACAGAAGATCAAAAATATCAGTTATTTCAAGCATTTGATCAACAATCCAATGAACCTTATATTTATGATGGGCTTGGCTTGGAACTGGCCATTGTTAAAGAATTGGTTAATATGCACCATGGTCAAATATTTATTGAATCAGAATTTGATCGAGGGTCAATATTTACAGTCATTATTCCCCACCCATCCCAATTAAAAAAACAAACCTCAATTGCTGCCCATTCAACCGCACTTTTATAATTGATTCAAAGGATTTAATTAGCGCAATGAACTCGATAGCCACTGTGTTTTAAAATGTCGTAATAACTTGTGTAAAACTCAATCATATTTGAATGGATAACTACCAAATAAATGATCTTTAATTTTTGATTACACAATGCAGAAATATATCGATTCATCACCTTTTGATTGACAATCTACTTTGTTGACCGATATTCTATAATGTATATTTTTGGAGGGATGGCGGAGTGGTCAATCGCAGCAGACTGTAAATCTGCCGAGTTTATCTCTACGTTGGTTCGAATCCAGCTCCCTCCACCAAAAATAGCCGATAATTTAATTTTACTTTCGGGTCTGCTATTTCCATAGCTATCCCC
>DBHX01000031.1 GCA_002296285.1 bacterium UBP8_UBA817 | reverse complement strand
AGTATAATTTCAATCTAAAAGGTTACTAAAATGAACAAATCCCCAAATCATAACATAAGAAGTAAATTTAAGGATTCAACCGTGATTTTTATGGTAGTTCATTATAACTTTGAATGCGTTCGATTAACGCTATTAAACATTTTATCAATCATCGATCAGTTAGAAGATACATATCTGATTTTAATTAATTCAAAAGCAAATTCAAAAATTATTAATTTTTTAGATAAAATTCAGTCAAAAAAAGTTGATCGCATCGATTTACCAATAAACTTTGGGTTTAACGATTCCATCAATCACTATATAAAAGACTTTATCAATGAAGAAAATCTTCCAAAAACAGTGGTTCAAATGGGCTCAGATATTTTATTTGTTAAAGATGATTTTACTAAGTTAATTGACGCAATATGTCACCTCAAAAAATATGGCACATTATCATTATCATATGAAAATAATAGCTGTAATCCTGAAAGAAATGCGCTAAAGCCAAAATCTGTAAAAGCTGAAAATGACAAACTATATGAGTTGCGACACACATTTCTTTGTCCAGTTCCTGGTGGAATTATGGGGATTCGTGGTGAAATTTTAAAAAATGATCTTAAGTTTCAGTTTTTTGATCCAAAAAAATTGCCAAAAAGATATTGGAGAGTAGCTGCACTTGGGGGTGCTGATGCAAGTCTTTACAATTCGTTAAAGTGGAAATACAAAACAGCTTTTTTGGCAAATACAAAAGCTCTTCATATGAAGACAAGATCAGGCGATGTTATTGATTTACCTGAATCTTGGAATACTTATGTAAATAATTTAGTTAAAAATGAAGATAAAATTCTTAGTTCAGTGTTTCAATAAGTCATTTACTTTCATAGTATGAAAATTTTATGAGGAGAGTAAATAATGAATATACTTTTTGTTACCAATTATTTTCCAAAAAAAAATAACACGCAAGAAGCGATATTTCTTTATTGGAGAGCAAAAGAACTCATCAAAGCTGGGCATAAGGTTACAGTTCTTAAGTGGAATCAGGATGTTTCGGATTATTTTATGAAGCCATATAATTTACTTGATTTAAATGATCCTATTTTAAACATAGATATCCCCGTTTTTCCAATTCATTCGATTGATTTAATGATCAATCCATTACATAAAAAAAAGAGATATCAATGGATAAAGTCAAATTTTGATATTGTCCATTTTCATTGGTTGTGGAGCATGACAGTATTTCCAGACATTAAACAATGGGATATCCCCTTTGTTATTACGTGTCACGGTTCAGATATTTATCGAATGGGAGAATCATTTAATCAATGGGCAATTGGTCGATGGTTGAATAAAAAAGTAATGCAAATGCAAATGAAACGGTTAAATCAAGCCAATCATGTTATTTTTGTTTCAACGGATATTCAAAAGTCAGCACTAAAGAAGGGGGCAAAACCAAAAAATCAGTCAGTCATTCACAATGGAATTAATAATATATTTAATCCGATAGGAAGAAAGACATCTGTAACGGTTACCGTTGGCTATGTGGGTCAACTAAGTGCATTAAAAAGAGCCGATAAGTTGATTGAAATTTTTTACAAGGCATCAGTGATGTTACACATAGATCAATTTCTAATCATTGGGGAAGGGGTGTTGGAACGGGCGATGAAAAAAGAGGTGGAAAAGTATCAATTAGGTGAAAAAGTGGTCTTTACAGGAAAGATATCCGCACCAAAAGTTGCAGAGCATATGCGTGCAATGAATGTATTGGTATTACCCAGTCGACAGGAGGCTTTTGGGTGTGTCATTAAAGAGGCACAGGCATCTGGTACACCAGTGGTTGGAAGTAGCAATGGTGGAATCCCAGAAGTGATTGGGCATGGTGGGCGCATTGTTCAAGAAGGTGAGAACTTTGAGGAGCGATTTGCTACAGCCATTGCAGATTTGATTAGAAAACCCATGGATGAAGCCGATATAATTGAGTGTGCAAAACCATTTAATTGGTATGAAACAGTAAAAAAAGAAATCAACGTATACGAAAACTTGTGTGGGGGTAGTTAAACTAAATTTTCATCTACCATTTCACAAATAATATGCCCGATTAAAATATGGCACTCTTGCACCCGAGGAGTATGAGATGATGGGATTTCAATGCAGGTGCATTGTTGAGTAATGAGTCCTTTTTTATTGCTGGTGAGCCCAAAAGCTTGAATGTTTTTTTCTTTGGCCACAGCAATGGCCGCCAAAACATTGGCGCTATTTCCACTGGTGGTAATGCCAATCAATACATCCCCCTCTTGACCAATCGAGGATAGTTCACGCGCATACAGTTGATCAAATGCATAGTCATTGGCAATGGCCGTGGTTGACGAGGAGTTGCATCCCAAGCAAATGGATGGAAGCGAACGCCGTTCTTTTAAAAATCGCCCCACAAACTCGGCGCAAATGTGCTGTGCATCAGCAAAACTGCCACCATTACCACATAAAATAATTTTATGCCCATGTTGAATGGCTTGGATACAGGCCTTGCCAACAGTGTCGAGTTGCAATTGAAGCTGATGATCATTGGCCAATTGTTGGTGAACATGAACCGCATCATTTAATATGTTTTGAATCATAAAGTAAATTATACATGATATGACTCTGCAATTAAATTTTTTATTGGGGTCAAAATTAATCGATACTAAAAATCAACCGATAATGACACCATGAAGAAGCCACTGGTTAAAAACATATCAAAATTGAGATGGGTGCCATTGTACATATTTTTTGCGATTACGCTTCTTTCCTGGTGGATTGGCAAAAATATTGACCCATTTACACAAGTCAGTACGCAATTATTGGATGTTAAAAAAGATGCCATTGGACGATTGTATTTTACGGAGCGTGGCGATAAAACATATCCTCAATTTGTCACCAGTTCCCGATCAATGTTACTCAATGGGGACCATTCAGATACCGAACTGGTCGAATTTGTGGTTGAACAACAAAATGGGGAGGACACCTATAGTCGCGTGAGCATTAAAAAACACTATAAATATTGGTCGTTATTGCCAGCCATTATGGCCATTGCATTGTGTTGGATTACAAAAGAACCACTGACATCATTGTTGGGAGGAATCATTTCAGGGGCATTATTGCTTCAAAAATACAACATCACGGAAGAGGTATTTGTGACAGAGTTGATGACAAAAAATGCCGCCGGAGTTTTAATTTTATACCTGTGGTTATTGGGGGCATTGATGGGCATTTGGTCCAAAACAGGGGCGGCCCAAGCATTTGGTGAGCTGATGACTCGAAAATTTGTGAAAGGCCCAAAGTCAGCAAAATTGGTGGCATGGTGCTTGGGGGTATTATTTTTTCAAGGAGGATCTGTCAGCACTGTTTTGGTAGGGACCACGGTCAAGCCAATCACAGACAAAGAGAATGTTAGTCATGAGGAAGTGGCCTATATTGTGGATTCAACGGCATCACCCATTGCCTCTCAGCTGGCATTTAATGCCTGGCCAGGGTATATTCAATCCTTTATTTATGTGGCGGGGGTATCATTTTTAGCGACAGAAGTTGATCGAATCTCATTTTTCTTTCGTAGTGTTCCATTTTGTTTTTATGCCATATTTGCTGTTTTATTTACATTTTTATTATCGATTGATAAAGCCCCTTTTTTGGGAAAACAATTAAAAGAAGCCATTAAACGGGCGCGATCAACAGGGCAGTTGGATCGTCCTGGATCAAATCCATTAACATCCAAAGAATTAGAAAAGGCCACAACCCCAGCCAATTACCATCCGCATGTGGTGGATTTTTTTCTTCCATTAATCGTGTTGATCGTACTTGCTATTGGAACATTTGTTGTATACGGAACCCCCAATGTTCGATGGGCATTTGGTGCGAGTGTTGTCTCGGCGGGGTTATTGGCCATTGCCAGAGGCATGCGTCTGCCGGCGTTAATTCAAGGTGTTGCGGATGGCATGAAGGGGGTTGTTTTGGGCTCTGTAATCCTCATGTTAGCCATTACCATTGGTAGTATTTCGCAACAAGCCGGGGGCGGACAGTATTTGGTTGATCTATTGGGGGGGGCAATCCCATATTGGTTACTACCGATTTGTCTGCAATTATTAACGGTTATCATTGCATTTTCCACAGGCACCAGTTGGGGAACTTATGCTGTAGCGTTTCCTTTGGCCATGCCATTGGCATGGGCGGTCGCTGGGGCGAGTGGTTTGGAGCACCCAATGCTCTTTATGACAGTTTGCTTTGCGGCGGTCATGGATGGCAGTGTATTTGGTGATCAATGCTCTCCCATCTCAGACACCACCGTATTGAGTGCCATGTGCACGGGGTGTGATTTAATGGATCATGTTAAAACCCAAATGCCACAAGCGAGCTTAGCTGCAGGAATTGCATCCATCTTATGGACACTCATTGTCATTCTTTTTTGTTAATTGGCAGATAATACGCCCGTGGTCCATGCCGATTGAAAGTTAAATCCTCCAGTTATCCCATCAATATTTAACAGTTCGCCTACCACATGAAGATTGGGGCAAATATTGCTTTCCATATTCGAAAAATTAATTTCATTTAAAGCCACCCCACCACAGGTCACGAATTCTTCTTTGAAGATGCCTTTTCCTGAAATCTCAAATGCATCAGCTTTCACTCGCTCAGCCATTTGTTGGATTTGACGTTTGTTTAAGCCACCCCAATGGTCAGGAAGAGAGATCCTCCAATGTTGGATTAGATAAGCCCATAGTCGTCCAGGAAGTTCAGAAAAAGGAGATTGTTTATCTGGGCGTTGTTTGGGACGAGAGTGCATTATTTTTTCAATGGATTGTTGGATTTGATTCGGTTGAAGTTCTGGTAACCAATCGATGGTCATCGTACAAGAATAATTGGTATCATGAAGCTCGATGGCATGCCAAGATGATGATTTGATAATGGCTGGGCCGCTCATTCCCCAATGGGTAATTAGGAGTGGACCATTGTGTCGCTGCTTTTTACCGACTGATAACTGAACTTGAACATGCTGAACCGATAGTCCTGATAACTGATGCAACTGAGGATCTGAAATTTTGAATGTGAATAACGATGGGACGGGTGAAACAATTGTATGGCCCAATGATTCCGCAAGTTGGTACCCTTGGCGATTACTTCCAGTTGCCAGAATAAGCTTGTTGCAGGTATGTGTTTGACCATTTTTTAAAGTAATCACAAACAGCTGATCAGTTTTGTTTATGGCGGCAATTCCACAGGAAGTCCATACAGCAATGCCAAGGGCTTTGGCTTCATCCATTAAACAATTAGCAATATCACTGGAATCATTCGATACAGGGAATACCCGGTTATCAGGTTCAATTTTTAGTTTCACCCCTCGTGATTCAAACCAGGCCATGGTGTCTTCCGGTTGAAACTCATGAAAAGGACCCCGCAGTTCCTTTGAGCCTCGTGGGTAGAACTCACACAATTGTCGTGGGTCAAAGCAAGCATGGGTGACATTGCACCGCCCACCACCCGAAAGTTTAACTTTCGTTAGGCAATCGTTACTTTTTTCAATAATTATGGTTCGGTCATCAGGCCAATTGGATTTATGGTGAATGGCAGCGAAAAAACCAGCCGCCCCAGCACCAACCACAAATGTTGTTTTCATAGTGGCTAAGTTTAACTTACAAATAAGTGCAAAACAAATACAGAATATTTGCGAGATATGAAACCGAATCGAAAATAGATCGTAAAAAAGGAAAAAGATTAGAAAAAAAGATGAGAGGGGCGATTTGTCGAGAAAAGCGCATAACGAATAAGGTAAAAAAGAGAGTAAAAATTGATAAGATGGGGAGTTTTTAGAGAAGGGCGCATATCGACAGATATGAAACCGAATCGAAAATA
>DBHX01000062.1:17851-18342 GCA_002296285.1 bacterium UBP8_UBA817 | reverse complement strand
AAAACCGTTGTACCGCAAGGTACCAGGGGTTCGAATCCCTTGCTCTCCGCCACAGAACCTGACCTTTGCACTTTTCATCTTGCTCGACACCACCACTGTGCCTGAAGGCTCCGCTCTTCGGTCGTCCACGCAATCTGAAAAGCACATATTTCAAAACCTCTCTTTTTTTAATCGTTAAAACATCGTCCAAAAAATACCGCCACCAACCAACACATCAACCATACTTAAACCAAGAACCGTAAAAAATAGATCACCCCCCATGATCACCATCGTGCCTTTATATTGAGTGCCCTTCATTTGAACACGTCATTCAAATCATGTGGTATTGTCTAAAAAAATAGTCTCACTACAATTCACAATTGCATATTAGTTGCAATAATGAGTTTCTTCGGTATAATAATGAACTTATAAATATGGAGAAAAGCATGAGCAACAAATTACCTGTCACCGTATTATCAGGATTCCTTGGTGCCGGAAAAACAACATTGCTG
>DBHX01000062.1:0-17540 GCA_002296285.1 bacterium UBP8_UBA817 | reverse complement strand
GTGCCGGAAAAACAACATTGCTGAATCGAATATTAAATAATCGAGATAATTTAAAAGTCGCCGTGATTGTCAATGACATGTCAGAAATCAACATTAATGCGCAACTCATACAAAATGGCACGGCCAGTTTAAGTCGAACCGAAGAAAAACTGGTTGAAATGTCCAATGGGTGCATCTGTTGTACTCTTCGAGAAGATCTATTGATCGAAATCCAACGCTTGGCCAAAAAAAACCGATTTGATTACTTGGTCATTGAATCCACCGGCATTAGTGAACCACACCCCGTAGCCGAAACATTTACATTTGAAGATGAGGATGGCAAATCTTTATCCGATTACGCAACACTGGACACCATGGTCACTGTGGTCGATGCGGTGCATTTCTTTGATAACCTGGACTCCGTTGAGCTTTTAAAAGATCGCGGTGAATCCTTGGGTGAAGAGGATGAACGAAGCATTGTGGACCTACTCGTGGATCAAGTGGAGTTTGCTAATATAATTTTACTCAACAAAAGCAATGAGGTTAACCCCGACGATCACAACAAAGTTAAAGGGGTCATTAAAGCCTTAAATCCAGAAGCCACGTGCATTGAAACCAACTATTCTGATGTCCCAATAGAAAAGGTACTCAATACCGGTCAGTTTGAATTTGAGCAAGCATCACAAGCCGCAGGATGGTTAAAAGAACTTCGAGGAGAGCATATCCCTGAAACAGAAAAATACAATATTTCAAGCATTGGTTTTAAATCAAAAAAACCATTTCATCCTCAGCGATTTCTAGAATTTGTTCAATCAAAACTAGATGGGGTCTACCGAATGAAAGGATACTTTTGGGTCGCATCACGCATGGATTTTGTCGGAGAAATCAGTGGCGCGGGCAAATTGACTGAGATTAGACCAGCTGGAAAATGGTGGGCGGCCATCCCAAAAAGTCAATGGGATTTGACCGACGAAGAAATGATCGATGCCATTCGTGAAAACTGGCAAGACCCATACGGGGATCGGCGCCAAGAATTGGTACTGATTGGAACGGGCATCGATAAATCCGACCTAAATCGTCGTTTAGAGGCTTGCTTACTCACCGATGAGGAGTTTAGTAAAGGCCCGGAAGTTTGGGCCACATATCCCGACCCCATTCACCCATGGGAATTGATCGAAAACCCCGAAGACATGAACGTCATTGAACAATAAAAAATTATTAATGCAAATGAGTTGCATTAATAAAAGAAAACAAGTAAAGTAATTTAATGGATTCTGGTATAGCAACACTTTCCCCAAGTAAAAGTAATGGTGTGACCAATATTTTTCAACTTGCTCAGGCTGATAAACCATGTGGTGCTGGATGCCCCTGCTGTTTAAGTCCTAAAGATGGTGAAACAAAATATTCTAAAGACCAAATCGATATCCTGAAATCTAGACCGATTCGCACTCAACCGAGATCTGGTGCCAGAAATCAATCCGTTAAATTAACAGACCCTATGACGCTTCAGGAGCAAAGACAATGTTCAAGTGACCCCGCATGCCCTTCTAGCCAACATTACCAACTCAGTCGAAGAACAACGACGGCCATGCGCATTAATTCAGATCGTGTAGTATGCGAAGATTGCGAAATTGACGATGAACAATCGGAGAAACACAGTGATAATGGGGCTCCCCCGGCCACCAAGCAAGGTTATGGCATTCCCCGTTGCGGCCATTCAGAACAGCCAAGCTATGCTTCAGACGCCGCCACCATTGATGTATTTAAACAAATTGAAGCGCTATGCGATCGTAAGCAAGTAGCAGATCCCAATTCCGTTATATCTGACATCATGAAATTTAACCAACAACGATTGGAAAAAGCAAGGCAAGGCGACGTACTTTTTTCAAGACTCACAAAACGAAACACCGAACTCACTCAGGCGCGTGAATTCCTTAGAAAGCCCGGGGTTGAATTCATTGGCTTTATTGGCTGGGGAAAAGGGTGCATCGGAAAGTTAACCCATGGAAATGGATCAAGCGCTGTCGAAGGATTTCTTTACAGACAAAACGGCATCACATGCTATCAGCGACTGGGATCTTCGCTTGGAATTTTCAATCAATTAAAACCCCAAGATCAACGATCAAATGACAGCATTGATGGTCCATTTGCAAGTAAATTTGCACAAATTATTGAAATTAAAGGCCCTGATGGCGGTGACATTCATCAAGTTTATAGTTATAATTCCCAAAATCCACGCACAGAAAACCCAAAAAACCTCAATGACATGTACCCCAATGGATATGGTATTTTGCAAAGCAAAAAGGCCGCAAAGTATTTATTGGACTTTGACCGTTGGGTTCATACACAATTGAAAATTACAGATTCAAAATTTAAAAAATGGAATTCTGATCAAATGAAAATGATTTGTGATGAAAACCAAAACAAAGATAGTTTAGTTTATAAGGTTTATATGAACGTGCACAATTATCTCCATGAAGAAAATGATCAACTAAAGGCTCTTTCAAAAGATGTATCGACAACTCAGTTTGAACCACCAACTCCTGAAAGGGATATGGCGCAATATATGCAAGAACTAACACCATTGCTCGTTAAAAGAAAAGAATACGCATCGTTACGCCTATCGACATGAGCAATACCAACAGCACCATTATTGACCAACTAAAACAACTTCAAGGCATACTGGCTGACGTTCAACGGTTCTCTGCCGAAGAAAACCTTTATTTTACCGAAAAAAATCAAAAGATCGACGTTCGAATGAGCATTAACAATCAAAAATCCACAAAGTACATAGAAGCAAAAAATAATGGCCGAATTCCTGACATTGCGCAAGACGATTTACTGGATATTTTAAGTGAACACGTGCAAATTAATCATTTAAAATTTGTATTAATTCAAGAGCACATTGATGACCTATACGAACGCCTCAGTAAAGTAAGCTCAGCGATCAATCAAACAATTCCTGGGTTACTTGGCGAATTAGAAAACATCCATGGATAAAATCCCTCCCACAAGACAGTACAAAACCAGCAACCCTCAACCCTCACCCATCCGCCCAACTCATGACAATGAGGGCACACACCCACCCATAACACCTGTTAATGAAAATGGACCGGAGCCCAAAGCCCCACCAGGCTTTATATTTAAGAGCTGCCCATGCTGTAATGTGAAATTCCTAGAACCAGTCTCCACCACACAAGGTCAATCCGATGGGACACTCCAGCCCACGCCATTACCTAAACCGGTGGACCCAAACCAGCCACAAAAAAACATGAACCTCACGGCCCCTCAACCCACAGGCAAAGAAAATCAACCCCCAGCAAAGAATCCGCCAACCACATTAAACCATGCCGAACCAGCGCCGACCGGAACCATGAAGTCCTCAAACACCCCACCCATGCCAACCACCACCACTCCTGGACAACCAAATCAAAGCACAGGGGGATTCTTTACAAAAATACTGGCTCAAGATTTACAACAAGCCGCCCAAACTCAACCCAAGTCAGCATCCGTGGGGCAATCATCCGCACAAAAAAGCACGCCCCATTCCATGAGCCAAACAGCTTCCAATGGGTCTCTAGCACAACCATCCAGTGCCCCCACTGGCCAAACGGCTTCCTATGGATCATTGGTTCCATCATCCAATGCCCCCACTGGCCAAACAGCTTCCAATGGATCATTAGCTCCATCATCCAATGCCCCCATCAACCAACCCCATTCAACATTTGCCAACAATATGGCACAATTAGCTCAACAGTTACCGAATATTAACCTGTCTAGTTTATCAAGCCTGCAAACCACACCACAGGGTGCCACCACCGCACTGCAACTGACCAACACCTTGCTTCAGATGCCACCACATACGGCAATGCCAATGGCCACAGCAATAAACCAACTCCCACCATTGGTATTATCAAACCTCACCAACCTGATGAATTCCTTACCCCAGTCGTTTTCAGCATCCAATACCGTCATGGTAACCACCATGATGGCCAACCTCGCCCAACAAGTGTCACCAAAGATGCTAAGCTCAATCATGACAACACTGCAAGATTTGGGATCCAATCCAGCATTTAAATCAATTGTAAATGACCCCAATAAATTGGCCATGATGCAAGCGTTATTCATGAGTGCGGCTGGAAAGGAGCTCTCCCAGCAAGATCTACTAAAACTCATTGGACCATTATTAAAAACGGCCATTGGGGAAAACGATGAAACAACAAAAAAAGATAAGAAAACAAAACAGGCGGCCAAAGAACGAATCATACAATTTTTAGATATCTATGTCAGCACCGCCCATGCCATTTGGGCCGAGCAGATGAACTTAGACAAACGAAAACACCAACTAAAATTCTTGCATAAAAAAGCAAAGCAACAATTTAATCGTCAACAATTGCTATTAAAAAATGGTAAATTAAGAGAGGAACACCATGTTACATCGTAAAACCATCGTATCAACAAAATTAATCACCATTCTGAAAGACAGCCATCAACCGCTATCCGTTAATCAATTGATAACTGAATTACGCAAACATCAACTGACCCCCAACAAAACAACCATTTACCGGATACTCGAAAAATTAAAAAAAAATCAAGAGGTGATTGAAATAAAAACCAGTCATGGCACCGCCTATTATGAATATGCAACGCATCAACCCCATCATGATCATTTTATTTGCAATTCATGCGATGTCGTATACTGCCTCGATCAGTGCCATTTAGAAACAAATAAAATTAATACACAGGCACTCTTACCAAACAAAAATTTTATTGTTCAATCCCATGAATTCAACTTGCATGGCATTTGTGCCTCATGCGCAACAAATTAAGGAGATCCTCATGACCAACCGATTATTCATCATTATTCTTTCAATTCTCATAACAATGGCACCCATTCAGGGTGCACAAAACGTGCATACACATGGCACTGGCCAATGGCACATCATGTCAACCGAAGACCGACTGGTCATGACAATGAAGCTACCGGCCATGTCCATCATTGGGTTTGAACACAAGGCCAGCACAAACAAAGAAAAAGAGATCATTGACGCGGCAAAAAAGATACTACAGGACCCGTCACTCTTTACTTTTTATAGCACCTCACGAATCACAAAAAAATCAAACCCCATCCCCCTAATAACACCATCGAATCAATCCGTGAGCATGGTCGTTGAATCCGCTAAAACAGAGGCCAAAGACGACGCGCATGATGACGATCATCATCATCATGACGATCATGATGACCATGACGCACATAACGAAACGCATGCTGAGTTTCATGCAACATTTGAATACAAAAAAATAGACCGAATATCCAGCATTTCAACCACACTTTTCGATCACTTTAATGGCATTGAAAAAATTGAAGCATCCATCATCACCGACCAAAAACAATCCAGCGCCATTTTAACCAAAGACAACCCTAGAATTCGTTTGTAAACCACCGGCAATCAACGTAAAATCAATATAGAATGCATGCGATCAACGTCAACCATTGTTTTTTTCAATACAACGCCACCCCACCATTCTCAATCGCCATTGATCAATTAACAATTCAAGCCAGTCAACATTTGTTTTTAGAAGGCCCCAGCGGGTGCGGAAAAACAACGCTTCTTAATTTATTCACAGGAATACTTTTACCCAAGGACGGTCAGATATCCGTTTTAGGGACAGACATCGCAACCCTAACCAACCAACAGCGGGATCGGTTTAGGGCCGATCATTTTGGAATTATTTTTCAAGCATTTAATTTAATCCCCTACCTCAGCATCGCTGAAAACATTGCGCTTCCATGCACATTTTCAAGCTTAAAAAGAGAGCGCGTGTTATCATCTCACAGCATTGAAGCCGAGGTTAAAGGGCTATGCCAAGAATTAAACATGGATGCCACCATGTTAAACCGTCCTGTTCATGAACTCAGCATTGGGCAACAACAACGGGTGGCCATAGCACGCGCACTCATTGGGCAACCCGACATCATCATTGCCGATGAACCCACCTCAGCGTTGGATGAAGCAAATAAACAGGCCTTCATTGAAACATTACTAAATGAGTGCAGAAAACGTCGATCAACCTTAATCTTTGTATCGCATGACACATCGCTCAAACACTATTTCAATCACATTCACACCCTATCGAAAGAGACCTCAGCATGTCATTACTAACATTAACACTCAAAAGCATGGTTAGCCGAAAACTAACCAGTGCCCTGCTAATTCTATCGATTTCAATCAGCACCATGCTATTCATTGGGATTCAAAAAATTACCGATGGCGCAAAAAAAAGCTTTAGCCATAGCCTATCGGGAACCGATCTAATTATTGGGGCACGATCCGGAGACATTCAATTGTTGATGTATACCGTTTTTCGACAAGGAAAACCCGTGGCCAACATGTCGTGGGAGAGCGTTATGGAAATCAAAGCCAACAAAAATGTACAATGGTTGGTGCCAATCTCACTCGGCGATTCACACAAACACTTTCCTGTACTGGGAACCAATCAAGCGTATTTCAACCATTATCGATACGGCAATAAAATCAACCTAAAATTAGCGAAAGGACGACCATTTAATACCCCTTTTGAAGCCGTCATTGGGTCACAAGTGGCACAAAAGCTGAACTATTCATTGGGCCAGAACATCCATCTATCCCATGGCATGAGCAAAGGAAACCTACCCGTTCATCAACAACACCCCTTTCAGATTACAGGCATACTAAAGCCAACGGGAACACCGGTTGATAAAACCATTCACGTCCCACTGGAAGGCATCACCGCCATTCACCTAAACTGGAACGCACAAAAAACAAAGGCCCTCAACATCGACGAATTAAACCTCACACCATCATCAATCACGGGTTGCCTGGTGGGTTTAAAGTCAAAATTCTCAATCTTTTCATTTCAACAAACCATTACCCAATGGGAAAAAGAACCCTTAATGGCCATCATCCCTGGGGTTACACTCGCTAATTTATGGCGAAATATTAGCACCATTGACACCGCATTTTTCATCATTACCATTGGGGTCACGCTCATCTCATTTATTGGGCTTTTGCTGGGGCTATTTTTATCCCTTCAACAACGAAAAAATGAATTGGCCATTTTAAGGCTGATGGGGGCCCACCCACGCCAATTATCCATCATGTTGTTACTGGAATCCACCATCATTACTGTGCTTAGTGTGATTTTTGGCGGGATTTTAACACGAATCATTGGATGGTTTATGCATCCGATTCTTGAAGAACGCCTGGGGCTTATTTTAAATACCTATGCCATCACAGGCACCGACATTTACTTTTCACTCAGCATGGTAGGTTGTGGCATTTTCATCGGATTTATCCCCGCCGTTTTAGCTTACAAAACAGGCAAAAAAGAAGGCTTTATTTCCATATGAGATTAAATGCACGGACCATCATACTACTTGTATTGATGGCACTAAATACCGTAAGCATTTCAAAAGAACCACACATTGTAACCTGGCAAATGCTGGGTCAGATGAATTATGACACCGGAGAAATGCCACCTGAGATTGAAAAATTAAATCAACAATCCATACGAATCGCCGGGTTCATTGTGCCACTTGAAATGGATGAATATGCCAACGAAGTGCAGGAATTCTTATTGGTTCCGGACCCACTGGCATGCATCCATGTGCCACCACCGCCACCCAACCAACTCATTTATGTGGTCATGAATCAAAAAATACCCGTGGATATGGACTATCGAGGCGTAGAAATTGTGGGCACTCTAAATTTTGCCATGGCCGATGGAATCCATGGATATGAAATGACGGGCCTTTCCGCCAGAGAATCAACCATTGAATATGAAGACCCCTTGCTCGAAATATTAAACATAGATATTGACGAATAGCCCCCCTAAATCAAATCATCACCTCATGATAATCGGCAATAAGAATGCAAAAAAAGCACCCATTACATAAATAAAACCACTGATATACAACAGGGTTTTTGACCAGGATCGCGTGGTGGTGCAAGCCGCCACCTGCTGAGAATCACAAACCACCGATTGATTCGCTCGTTGAGACCACCATGACAGTGCCAATAAGATCCCCGCCACCGCAAACACCCACGCCTTCTGTTCAGAAAACCAAATCAACTGTGGAAACTGTGTCAACACGCCCGCCAATGTCGCCCCAGCGCCCAACGCCACAAAAAGGGCGGGCAATGCGCAACAAATCAGCGTGGATGCTGACGTAAACAAACTCAGAAAAAGCCCCAGTTGTTTCCATAACGATGGCTTCATCGGTCAATACCCTCAATCGAATAGCCCGCATCTTCAATCACTTGACGAATGGCATCATCTGAAATGGACATGGATGGCACAAGTGTTAAGGCAACGATCATGGTCTCCAAATCCACCACCACATCTGAAACCCCCTCATGTTTCTGAAATGTCTTCTCAATGCCTTGAGCACAAAATGAGCACACCATACCGTTGACGTGCACACGAATGATTGAAATCTCACTCACGTTGTGAGTTACTGAGCCCACGGTTGAATTCGTTGTGATTGCATTGGATACATCCAATGATTGGCTCATTGAAAAACCACTCACCGAGCACATTAACATCATCATCAAAATAACTTTTTTATTCACCTTAACCTCCTTCAATTAAAAATGGATCATGGCCGTGATTAAATAACGGCTTGAAAAATTTGCCCCCAACTCCACCAACACATTATCTTTAAATAATCGCAATAACGGCAACACAGACCATGTCGACTGATCCGATTGAATCGACAGCGTGGATTGCAGCATGATCCAAGCATGAACATCATCGTAACGCCCCAGATAAGGGGCCACACCAAGCCGTGATCGTATCAAGTGAATCGAATCATCATGATAAAAACCGTCATAACTGACAAACGTATACAGACGACGGGTTTCCCAATCCGCCTGCAAACCAAAATGGCCACCCCACCCATTTTTGGAACCATGCTGCGCAACCCCAAGGCCTGAAAAAACATACACGTTGGCCTGTGCGCCCGTTGCATTCCAACGTGCCAATAAATTATTGGCCTGAGCCATGACCATGTTGAATGAATCAAAACCAACAGAGTGAAGCCCAAACGATACCCGGGGCGAGACACTGTAATGGGCTTTTAGATCCGTCATCTGATCCGTTGACATCAACGACATCACTCGCCCACCCGACCATGTCACAGGGTGCGCCACTAAACAACTGGACAACACCAGCCAAACCAACCATTTAATTATCATTCATAAAAACCTCCCAACGTAACATCACTTCCAATGTGAGTTGTGAGGTTTAACAATTCATTTTAACGGCATGCAACGGAGGCGGGGGATGAACGCTCCCATCCCCACAATCAACCGATAATAAATCAATCTTTACATCAAAAACAACATCCAGAGAAACCCAAACAACCGCACCAATATCAACGGTCACATCCAAAACTTTGTCAGCCAACGTCAAACATTCATTGCAATCATCAACCGCATCCGTCGTGGTCATATCACAGGCATGCCCATGATCATTGAGCAAATCAACCATAGTCATATGAACTGAACAAGTGCAAACCATCATCAATGCCAACATAAACAAAAATCCAACCATTCGATAGGCCTTATTTTTCATACCTTAATTATACCCATTTTCATAGAAAACTAACACATGGCACTCTCAAATCGTAAATGATAAAAAACACAGTACGCATCATAATTCTCACTAAAGTAACAATTGTTATATTCAATATAATTCATTAATATATTAAATAAAAAACTTTTATCTTAAAAAATGAAATTAAAAGTATATTAATAGTGATATTTAATATAAAGAGGAATTAAATAGGTTGAATTTATTAAAAAAAATGGCATTTTTCACTTTTTTGATACTGCTATGTTCATGTGGCAGGAAAACATCCGACATCATAAGTTCAGCCCGCAATGATTCACCCAATCAAGAAATAAGTTCTAAAAGCACAACCATTCAATGGGGAAGCCATGGGGGAAATGCTTTGGCCAACAATGTTGTTACCGGGCAACTACCGAACCAGTTAAATAATTTCGGCACTTACAATAAAAGTGGTGGGCCGTGCATGCGGCACCCGTCATATATACAGATAACAATTCAGATCAAATCATATTCACATTATTTGCAAAGAACAATGAGTTATCATTGCATAAAATCACCGCATCCACCGACGGTGGCATATACTGACACTACCAGTATAGAAATTCCAGGGTTATCCACGGATGAACAGCATTACAAAGCACATCAACTGGCCCTTGGGAATCACAACGACCAATTGGCACTCTACATTACCGACCTCAGCAATGGGTTAACCAAAATCAATGCCGTAAATGGCAACGTTATTGAGACAAAAAAATAAATAATTCGGCAGGACTTCGCGTACTCATTCATGAGGAACACCTATTCTATCAAGATTCATCTGCCATGCATAAAATAAATGCTTCAACATTTGAGATAGAAGCCTCCAAAACCATAACCAGCCATAAAGAAAGGGCTTTACCATTGGTCATCAGCCAAAACAACCTGTATGTGGTATCTGAATCAAGCATCGAATGTTACACCATTGACGCGTTCAGTTCGTGTGGGTCTGAAGCATTCGCTACGGGTGAAAAAATCAGCAATATGGCCGCATATTCAGATACTGTTATTTACTCAACCATTCGAGAAGTCTCTGTATTTGACGATAATGCTACCATTCATACCACCGAGTTCAAAAAATTCGGCACCCCGACATTCGAGCCATTATTAAATTACAAACAAGCGAGAGATGTCGAAATTAATGGGGAAACTTACGGTTTTATTGGAGATTCCAAACATACCAGTTTAACCATCCATGAAGATAACGCCTACTTGCCCGGAATTAACACCAATCGATTATTAACTTGGCCCGATCTTATCGTTTCACAAAATGTAACATTGGATTTAATATCAACAACACCATTCACAAGAACACTCAACAACGATGCATCAAAGCAATCACAAAACGGACAAGCAACATAAATCAATCAACCCAACCAAGAAGTGTTGCCCGATTATTATGGTTTTGGGACCAATGTATTTAAAGTAAGCCAATTCAGCGTGTATGACCGTACCAAGGATCAATTCTTAACAGTTCATAATTTTAATGCCGATGATTTAAACAATTTAAGAACCATGGAAGACCCATTCGGCACATTATTCAACATTAAAGATAACACTCTCAGTCATCAACAGCACTCGGCACAACACCGGCACCAGAAGGAACCTCATCAGCACTCATTGATTCATCAACATTGGCAACAGAAGGAACCTCACCAGCTCAGTCATCAACAGCACTCGGCACAACACCGGCACCCGGCGGAACCTCATCATATTAGTCATCAACATCGGCACCCGGCGAAACCTCAATATTAGAAAATGATCCAACACGCAATCATTTAGCCGCTCCATCTAAGTCGCCTGAATCAAAAACCATGAATAAAGATGGCCTTGTCTATGGCCCTGTTGGCGGAATCGGAGGATTGGCCGCATTGCTACTTTTACTTCAACGCAGAAAAGCAATGCAAAATAATCGAAAGAATAACGAAACCCAGACGCCGCAAAAACCACTTAAAGAGAGTGAAATAAGCATTCATGACAGCATGGGCTTAGCAAGAACCCCTGAGATAAGGAAAAATGCCGTAGCGATTCAAAGTGGTCACTTAAATTTAGAGAGGGGCAAGATTGTGAGGATCCCTGGTGATTCATTATCAAACAGTAATGCTACACCAAATTCAGAATTGTCATTTAATGACGACATTGCATCACCAACAATTGAAGTAACCTCTAGTAGCGAGGGAAGCTCTAGTGAAGACAGCTCAGATAAGCAGAAAAAAAGTGCCACACAACGACGATTAGATTTGGAAACTACACATGTTCATGAGAGCGAGATTCCCCCATTAGTTTCCAACACGTCTGCGTCTCGTAAGATAACAACCCCGGTAGTAGAATTGGGTGATATAACCCCATCAGTTTCTGAGACGTCTAGCAATGAAGATGGTAGTAAAAAGTCAGTTGATACATCACCAATTGGAAGCGTCAAAGGTTTAAGGGCTGTATTTGAAAATAGGCAATAACGCTAATTTAAAACATGCCCCCATGATTGTTGCTGGGCATGGAGAACCATTATTGGTATAAAAACCGCATCAATTCCCCCCACCCCTTCACCACTACCAACACAAAAAAAACAATAAAAATGACAAAAAAAACACTTAAGAAAACAGCCCACAAACTAACCCACATGCGAACACTCCGTTGATGGCCACACCAAGGACCCTCCAATAAATGTCGCACTGGCCAAGCCAACGGTTATCAAACCAATCTGGGCAGATGATAACGGAACACCCAAGACCTGCTGCACCGGTGACAAACCAAATAATGCGAAACATCCACATAATAAGCTCAACATTGCACCTACGGTACTGGCACGCTTCCAGTACAACCCACCAATCATCACAGGTATCGCACCCGTAAAATAAATGGCCCCAGTAATCGCTAAATAATCCCATACATCTTCCGATCCTTGATAAAATAACCCCCAATACAGCATAAACACACCGCACAGTACAACAAACCGTCGGATCAAACGCATTTGCTCTGCGTCCGTCCAATGTCGTTTCGATAAGGGCATTATAATATCCCGAACAATCACCGATGACCAACACAATAAATACCCATCAAAGGTCGACATCATGGCCGCCAACAACCCCGCCACCAACACACCAAGAAATCCCAAAGGCAAAACTTGCAATGCAGCGGTTGGGAATGCAACCAATCCATCCCCAGGTCCCAATAAAACAAAGGCCATGGCACCAATCACCATGGGAATTACAAAGCGTGCCATCATGGGAATACTGGCCAACGTGTATTGCTTTTTTACGGCGGCATCATCTGGCAATACCAAGGCACGCGATAACGCCGTTGGCCAAATCGCAATGCTCACCAACCCCGCCGTCACCACCATCCAAACAACATACGAAAGCCCAAAGCCACTATTTGAATGAAACGGATTAAATCCGACGGCCCCATGCACAGCCATCCAGCCGGACACAATGGCCTCCCACCCCAAACCTACATACAGAAAACCAACAAAAATAATCAACGCCAGTGACAATAAAACAAATTGAATAAAATCAGTCAAAATCACCGACACCATGCCACCCAACAATGTGTAAGCCAACACCATCATCAACAATGCGCTCATGCAAATCATTAACGGCCAACCGGTGGGGTCCCACCCAAACATAACGGACACAAATATGGCGGCCACTTTTAGAAAGAGCCCCATGTTAAGAACCCCGGCCAACACCAACACAATCGCACCTAGAACTCGAACGGATTGGCCAAACCGTTGTTCATAAAACTCGGGGATGGTAAGTACCTTTAATCGGCGCAATGGCACCACAATAAACCCCGTTTGCCCAACCATAAAGGTTACAACGCCTGCAATAATCGCCATATGAAGAGCACTTAAGCCAGCCGAAAATCCTTTTTGGGCATTGTACATCACTGTAATCAGACCCAACTCTGTACCACCCAAACTGGCCACCCCCAAATACGGAGAAATACGTCGACCGGCCACCAAATAATCCACCATCGAGACCACTTTTTTGGATGACAAAACCCCAATCCCGATCACACAGAACAAATAGATCAAAACAATGGCAATATCCAGAACTCCCACATGATTAGTGTACCACAGGGCCACGGCCATTAAAAAAACAGACCACGCTCATATTGAATGTTTGAGTAAAATTGAGTATGCTAACTTGAGGCTAAAAAGTCTTAAATTTGAATGCGCAGGGAGGTTGCCATGTTAGCGACCGTTAATTTAGGAATATCATTTGGGAAAAAGAAATTATTTGAAAACGTATCCGTTGAGTTTTCACCGGGCAATTGTTATGGACTAATTGGCGCCAATGGGGCCGGAAAATCAACCCTTCTTAAAATTTTAGCCGGCGATTTGGATTCCACTGAAGGGCATGTGGCCAAAGACAAAAAAACCACCATCTCCATGCTCAAACAGAACCAATTTGAGTTTGATGAATACAATGTGCTCGAAACCATCATTATGGGTGATAAAGCCATGTATGAATGTTACTCAGAGCGAAACCGAATTTACGCATTGCCTGAAATGAGTGAAGAGGACGGCATGAAAGTGGCTCAATACGAAGCAGATTACAGTGAAATGGATGGCTATGAAAAAGAAGCCCAAGCGGCCAGTTTATTGGACGAGTTGGGGATTCCTACCGAATTCCATGAACAACAAATGAGTCAATTGGAAGCCAATCAAAAAATCAAAGTCTTATTGGGCCAAGCCCTGTTTGGGGAACCGGATGTATTGCTATTGGACGAGCCAACCAACCAATTGGATTATCACACGGCACTCTGGTTGGAAGAAAAAATCATAAATTATGAAAATACCGTGATTGTGGTGTCCCATGATCGCCATTTCTTAAATAAAGTATGCACCCACATTGCCGATGTCGATTTTGGCGAAGTCAAAATTTACCCCGGCAACTACGACTTTTGGAAACAATCCAGCGAGTTATTTCGCAGTCAACAAGAAGAAAAAAATAAAAAAGCGGATCAAAAAGTCAAAGAATTGGAAGAATTTGTCCGACGATTCTCTGCCAATGCATCCAAATCAAAGCAAGCCACCTCCCGGAAAAAGCTCATTGAACAAATTCGGCCCGAAGAATTACCTGAATCCAAACGACGCTCCCCATTTATCCAATTCAAACCCAATCGAAAATGTGGCAATAAAATTGTTGAAGTGGCAAATATTAGCCATGCCATTGACGGTGAAACTGTATTAAACAATGTGTCTTTCACCATTGAAAATGGGGATAAAGTGGCTTTAACAGGTAGCCATTCCATTTCAAAAACCACCCTACTTCGCATCCTTGCGGGTGAAATTACACCGGATGAGGGAAGCGTATCTTGGGGAGAGACCACCACCCACACTTACTTTCCAAAAGACAATAAAGACTATTTTGATACCGAAGACAATCTAATTGATTGGTTGCAAAAATATAATGAAGACATGGACATACAAACCCTCCGAGGGTATTTGGGTCGAATGTTATTTTCTGGGGATGACGCCCTTAAAAAAGTAAAGGTCTTATCTGGAGGAGAAAAAGCCCGCGCCATGTTTTCACGCATGATGTTATTGGAAGGCAATGTATTATTATTTGACGAACCCACCGACCATTTGGATTTGGAAGCCATTTCCGCATTGAATGAAGGGTTCCTGCAATTTCCAGAGGTCATGATGTTTACCACCAATGACTTTGAATTATTAACCACCGTACCAAATCGAATCATTGAGGTCACGCCCAAAGGGCACGTGGATTACTGTGGTGAATTTGATGATTTCATTAATCATGCCACCTACAAAGAAAAAGTCGCTTTAATTCGTTAAAGATTGGTACATAATTAACACATCCACATCACCAAATTCAGCATGCTGATAAGCATTTGGAACGCGGCCAACTTCTTTGAACCCCATTTTCTTCCACAAATTCACAGAGGCTGTATTGGTGGAGACCACATAGGTCAATTGCATGCCTCGAAACCCAAGCTGAGGGGCCATCGTCAATGAATGTTGGCACATGGCCTCGCCAACGCCTTGACGGCGTGCATCTGGGTGGACCATGTACCCACACCGACAGATATGGCTACCCAAATCTGGGCGATTTTGTTTGATGTAATACGTTCCCACAATGCTGCCCTGATCATCAAGCATCACAAATGTTTTTTTTGGCAAGGTCATCCAAATGCGATACGCCTCGTCTTTGGTGGTATGGGGAGAATAAACATACGACGTGCCTGTTTTTACAACGGATTGAAAAATAAACCAAATAGCATCAAAATCTTGGTCAGTGGCCTCACGAATCATATTGGAAGTGTAGAGTTTTTTTGATTGCAAGACAAATATTATTTGTAAATTCAACAAAATATCCCTAAAGTAACACCATGAACAATCAAAAAAATGTGTATGGCACACCACTACAGCCCTGCAGTTTTAGTCCAAAAACTGGCTACATTCGCGATGGTTATTGCACCTGCCTGACAAACGACCCAGGACAGCACACCATTTGCGTGGTATTAACGGATGATTTTTTGGCCTTTTCAAAGCAAGCGGGCAACAATCTATCGGACCCCATCCCAGAATATGACTTCCCAGGGTTAAACGCTGGCGATCAATGGTGCTTATGTTTATCGCGTTGGGTTGAGGCCTACAACAACAATTGTGCACCGCATGTGATTCTTGAATCCACCAATGAGAGTGTCCTCAGTGAGGTATCTCTGAACACACTAAAATCATTTGAATTGTAGCTGAATTATTGCCCTTCATAATTATACGATGAAAAATCGGTATTAGACGTCGGGGTAATAGGATTCACAACTCCGGACAGGCCCTCAATTTGATTTATTGTCACGGTACCAATGGTGGGCCAAGAAGAGTTAGGCGCCGTATTATCTGGAATACTGGTGCCTTTAAACGTCAGAATAATGCCCAACGAATCGGATGATCCATTGAGTAAACAATCAAATTGAACGCTCACCAATAGTCCTGTTATGCTACCTCCACTAGAAATGGTTTCATAAGTCGTGGTCAGTCTTGATGATTGATCAAATAATCCGCCCACCAACCCTGTGTCATAGGATCGGCTAACAGCATAACTTGCTGTCGAGAGCGGATAGCTGACCGCTACCGAACACCGCGTGGCCTCATTAAACGATACGTCCCCCAACGACACATCATCAACAAAATTTATGGCCACATTCGACGTGGTGGTGTAGATGAGCGGGTACGTATTGGATGAGGGGACCGCATACCCAATGCCATAATCACCAACCGTCATGCCAAACGTGGTGTCATACGCCGCGACATTCGTCGACGATTGCCCATCCGCATTGGACGATGCTGACAGTAGCACGCGTTTGGTCGAGTCCTTCAAGAGAAACCCTATGGACCCGTTGGAATCGCTTAACACCCCACCCTCATGCGTCCAACGAGCGGTTACCAAAGCATTTTCAGCGACAACCGGGTCATCTGAGTTGCCAGACTCTTCATTCACCGTTTTCTTAACAGAACTTGTGGATGACGAGCACCCCATCATTATCATCACCATTAACAACATCAAAACCTTCATTTTAAACCTCCGAATATTGTATGACTCACCAACCCCACTAAGCGGCATTGATTCATCATCTTTTTTAACGTAATATAAAAGATATTACAAAATATAACAATTTTAGACAAGCGGATAATGAATCATTTAAATGATTCATTAGAGAGCACCATTTAGAAAATGGGGGAATATGCAGGAAAAAAAGGGAAGATTCTCGGCTAGAGGACGTTAAAATTGAAGATTCGGATCAATCTCAAACACAACGATTGGGAGCATCAATTCAATGGGGTGGCATCTATTGAAGCCAGAGCACACCACATCCCCGCCTCCAGTGGTATTCCCATTGTAAGCGTTCTTCACAACCCTTAAAAAAGAGCCATCCCCCTTTCTTCC
>DBHX01000029.1:37677-43854 GCA_002296285.1 bacterium UBP8_UBA817 | reverse complement strand
AACCATTGCAGGACTCATTAATAAGGTCTTTCCCGTAGGGCTTCCCTGACGACCAATAAAATTTCGATTCGAAGAAGATGCACACACCTGATCACCCATTAGTTTATCGGTATTCATGGCCAAACACATCGAACATCCCGCATGCCGCCATTGAACACCAGCCTCAATAAAAATCTGATCCAATCCTTCAGATTCTGCTTGAGCTAAAACACGTTGAGACCC
This sequence comes from bacterium UBP8_UBA817, assembly GCA_002296285.1. Classification (GTDB taxonomy): domain Bacteria; phylum Margulisbacteria; class Marinamargulisbacteria; order UBA817; family UBA817; genus UBA817. The sequence continues at coordinate 43,632 of DBHX01000029.1, read as the reverse complement.
AGGAACCACAATCGCTGTAACATTGGGATGAACTTTTTTATCTTTAAATATAGCCGCTGCTTCACGCAAATCAGAAATGCGACCATTGGTGCACGATCCAATAAATGCAACATCGATGTGAATGGATTCTACCGATTGGGATTCTAATAACCCCATAAATTCAAAAGCCTCAGCCGCCGTGGCTGAATCCGAAGACTCAGCAATGGTTGGTAGTGACTGCGATACCCCAATGGCTTGACCAGGATTGATCCCCCAAGTGACCATCGGTTCAATGGATGAGCCATCAATAATAAACTCATCATCATAGTGGGCATCGTCATCTGATCGAATATTTAACCAATACGCTTTAGCCGAGTCAAAATCTTTGGGAGCATATTCTTTGCCTCGAATAAATTCAAATGTGGTCTCATCAGGATTAACATAACCAATCCGTGCACCACCTTCAATACTCATATTGCATACCGTCATTCGACCTTCCATAGACATATTGTCAAAGACATCCCCAGCATATTCGTAGGCATATCCCAAACCTCCCTTAACCCCCAATTCAGCAATAATTTTTAAAATAACATCTTTTGGTGACACCCCGTTTTTTAATTCGCCATTCACCAAAATACGACGAACTTTTAACCGAGACAATGCCAACGTTTGTGTTTCCATAACATTACGCACTTCAGTGGTGCCAATGCCAAATGCCAACGCACCAAACGCCCCATGTGTGGAAGTATGAGAATCCCCACATGCCACCGTCATTCCGGGCTGTGTCACCCCCAGTTCTGGGCCAATCATATGCACAATACCCTGCTTACCTGACTTAAAATCAAATAAAGGAATCCCAAAGTCAGCCGTATTTTTTTCAAGCGTTGATGCCATTAACTCAGCTTGTGGATCAGGAAAAGGGCGCTCAATGGACAGTGTAGGAACAATATGATCCATGGTAGCAAACGTTCGATTTGGAAATTTGACCGGCTGATTTCTTTCACGCAAGGACGCAAATGCTTGAGGCGATGTCACCTCATGAACCAAGTGCAACCCAATTAAGAGCTGATCCATGCCAGAAGGCAATGTGGTAACTTTGTGCGCATCCCATACCTTATCGTAAAGTGTTCCTTTCGACATGGGGGTATTATACAATTAGAGCTCAAAGTATACAAATTAAATGGCATGTTGACAGATGTATTAAGATTTATTTAGAAGCACTTAACTTCGCATCTAAATTATTGGGTAGTGCCCTCATTATTTTGAGGGCATTTAATACACCGCTTCTCTTTTGGATGTCAGTAACGTACAATTCAACATATGAAATGTGCAATTTTAGACTATGGAACAGGAAACCTACAAAGTGTTCAAAATGCCATCGAACATTTGGGTCATGAAGCGCTTAGAATCAATAATTTTGATGACATTTCATCAGTGGATGTATTGATATTTCCCGGTCAAGGCGCCTTCGGGCCGGCCATGAACCAGTTAGCCACCATGGATCTAATCCGCCCCCTTCAGGAATACGTTGCCTCTAAGAAACCATTCATCGGAATTTGTTTGGGATTCCAACTGTTATTCAATGGCTCCTCTGAATCTGAGAAAGACGCCGGTCTAAACTGCTTGGAAGGCTATTTTAATCGATTTTCAGAGAAAGAATTATCCATTCCTCACATGGGGTGGAATACCATCCATGCAACCAATACCAATACCATTCTTGATGAATTCAATAATGAACGGTTCTATTTTGTGCATTCTTATTTTTTACCAGAATCCAATGAAAGGAACGCCGCGACCACCAACTATGGGGTAACATTTACCTCGGCCATGGCGAATAAAACACAATTAATTACACAATTTCACCCTGAAAAAAGTGGCGATGTGGGTTTAAGATTATTAAAAACATACTTTAATTCGTTATCATGACAAAAAAAAATAAGTGCATATCAGTTAAAGGCGCCCGGGTACACAACCTCAAAAATGTATCCTTAGACATCCCAAAAGACAAACTCATCGTATTTACTGGATTATCAGGCTCCGGAAAATCATCTCTGGCATTTGATACCATTTACGCTGAAGGTCAACGCCGATATGTGGAATCATTATCCGCCTATGCACGACAGTTTTTAGAACAATTGGACAAACCAGAAGTTGATTCACTGGATGGGTTGTCCCCTGCCATATCCATTGATCAAAAAAATGCATCCAATAATCCTCGTTCAACTGTTGGAACAGTCACCGAAATACAAGATTACTTACGACTGCTATATTCAAACATTGGAATTTTGCATTGTCCAATTAAAGGAACGCCAGTGAGAAAACAATCCACCCAAGATATGCTGAATGAAGCCAAGCATTGGAACAAAGGGAAAACCTTGCTTATTATGGCGCCCATTGCCACAAAGAAAAAAGGAGAGTTTCTAACTGTATTTCAGGATTTGCAAAAACAAGGATTTGTAAGGGTTCGAATCAATGGCGAAATTAAACGATTGGATGAATGTAAGCGATTGGAAAAATACAAGCAACACACCATCGAACTCATTATTGACCGAATCACCAATGATGAGGACCAACATGGGCGGTTATTTGAGGCCATAGAACTGGCAACGAAACAAGCCAATGGATTGGTCAAAATAGAAAATACAGACGACCAATCAAGCATCACGCTATCAGAACACTTTGTGTCAGATGATTATCAATTTAGAATTACAGAGCTTACCCCCCGTTTATTTTCATTTAACTCGCCCATTGGCGCATGTAATGAATGCAATGGACTGGGTGAAACCATGGCCTTTGAACCAGACTTGTTATTTTCAAATCACCAAACCGTTTTAGAAGCATGCGAACCTTATGTAAACTTTGAAAAAACCAACTATGGCATTCGTTTCTATGCAGATGCTGAAAAATTGGGACTAAAAATAAACTTAAAAAAGAAAATGGGACAGTTATCTGAAGAAGAACGATTATTCATTTATTATGGACGATATGGGGAAGAGATCGATGTTAACCAAAAATCAAAGTCTCGATTTGGTTGGAAATTCAGACCCCGAGGATGGGAAGGCGTCATCAATCTTCTAAGGCGGAGATACGCACAAACAGAATCGGATTGGGCCAAAGAGTATTATCAGAAAAATATGGTGACAACCACTTGTAAAGCCTGCAAAGGGCATCGTTTAAATGTGGAAGCCTTATCTGTAAAAATCAATGGACTATCCATTGCAGAATTTGGGGATTTATCAGTTCGAGATGCCAAAGAGGTACTGAATAATTTAAGCCTAACCCCACACGAAGAAGAAGTGTCATCTGAGTTAAGAAAAGAAATTTTAAACCGTTTGGATTTTCTGAATAATGTTGGATTGCATTATTTATCACTCAATAGAAAAGCCAATACCCTGTCTGGTGGAGAGCATCAACGCATACGACTGGCGACCCAAATTGGATCAGGACTAACGGGGGTATTATATGTATTGGATGAGCCCAGCATTGGACTTCATCAAAGGGATAACCAACAACTCATTCATACCCTTAAACATTTGAGGGACTTGGGAAACACCGTAATTGTGGTCGAACATGACGAAGACACCATTAAAGAAGCTGACCATATTGTGGATATTGGACCAAACGCCGGACGACTGGGCGGAGAAATTGTACACAATGGATCATTAAAAGCCCTTTTAAAACACAAAACATCCCTCACAGGTCAGTATTTATCTGGACGAAAGAAAATACCCGTCCCAAAAAAAAGACGAAAAGGACACCCCAAAGAATTTCTAACTCTCACTGGCGCGGCCAAAAACAATTTAAAAAATGCTAAAATTAGATTTCCACTTGGAACATTAACCTGCATTACCGGGGTTTCAGGATCGGGAAAAAGCACCTTGGTTCAGGATACTTTACTAAATGCCCTACTAAAAGAACGAATGAATCAAAAGACACCCCAAGCACCATATAAAACATTAACTGGCATCGAACATATTGATAAAGTCATCACCATTGATCAATCCGCTATTGGACGAACTCCTCGATCAAACCCTGCCACGTATGTCGGATTTTTCTCGGCCATTCGTGACGTATTTTCAAAGCTGCCCGAAGCAAAAATCAATGGGTTTTCACCGGGACGGTTCAGCTTTAATGTTAAAGGGGGGCGGTGTGAAACTTGCCAAGGCGCAGGAGTGGTGAAAATTGAAATGCACTTTTTAACAGATATTTTTGTAACCTGCAACACCTGCAAAGGGCAACGATTCAATGAGCAAACCCTCCGCGTAAAATTTAAAGGGCATTCCATCAACGATGTATTAAATATGACCATCAATCAAGCCTGCGAAGTATTTGAAAAAATTCCCACTATTTTTAATAAAATTGCGGTATTGCAAGATGTGGGATTGGGCTACATTACCTTGGGCCAATCAGCAACAACATTAAGTGGCGGCGAAGCACAACGAATTAAGCTGGCCAAAGAATTAAGTAAACGAAGCACGGGAAAAACATTGTATTTATTGGATGAACCCACCACCGGGCTGCATTTTGATGACATTGATCGGCTTCTTACAGTTTTACAAGCATTGGTGGACCAAGGAAATACGGTGGTTGTCATTGAACACAACCTGGATATTATTAAATGCGCAGATCATATTATTGATTTGGGACCAGGCGGTGGCATTGAAGGGGGCACCATTGTGGCCAGTGGAACGCCAGAAGCCGTGTCCAAAGTAAAAGAATCATTTACAGGCAAATTTTTAAAGCCACTCGTATCCAATAAAAAAAATTGAGTTTAATAATCCATTCAGATTAATATAAAAATATGAAAAAAAGATCCATAATTGCATTAATTTTGCTGACAACCCTCACCCATGGAGCAACATCAGCCAAAACCACCATTACAGCCAGTTCAAAACCAAAAAAACCGAATATTTCTTATACATTTAATGAAACAACAGAGGGCAAAACCAACACCATTCAATGGGAAGAAATCAACGAAAATAATCAACGAAAAATAACATTAATATCTGAGAAAGAAAGCGAAATAATTATTGGAAAAAATAACACCAATGAATGGCATTATAAAAACAATACGACACAAAATTCCCTGAGTATTACTGTTAAAAACGACATTGCAACCATTCAACAAAATCACCAAAACACAACCAAAACAACCACAACCCCTTTAAATGGAACCCCTTTTAAATACCCTCCCAGTTTTTTCATGGCGGATTTTATTGCATCCAATCAACAAAAACAATTTATTTGGGTAGCAAATAAGACCGATGGCAATTTGAGACAAATGATTTTTACAAAATTGGGAACAGAAAAAATTACCATCCAAAACAAAGACATCATGTGCACCAAAATTGAAATGAAACCACCCGGTCTTGCCGGCATGGTTTGGAAAGCATTCTACTGGTTTGATTCAAGTACGGGTGAATTTATTCAGTACTCTGGAAAAAAAGGCCCCCCGGGAACACCGGATTTCTTAATTCAAAATATCAACTAACATTTTTTTATAACAACCCAAACCATATAATAAAAAACATCAAAAAAACAGGTTTACGCTAACCTAAAACAGGGAATAAATTATATGGAATGTATTTTCACAAAACAAAATTACTCATTATTGCACTAATGACCCTATTATTTATGGGAATAAATCTTCATGCCAACACACTCACAACGCAAGAAGATACGATTGTTAATCTGACAGAGTCATTATTTGAAAACAATTTCAATTCAGATGATACTTTAACAAAAATTAAAATAATTGCACTTCCCTCAAAAGGTGTGTTGAAATTAGGAACAAACACAATAACAATCAATCAAGAAATTAATTCATCAAATCTAGGAAATATATCGTTTGCCCCAAATTTAAATGAGAATGGAACAACAACATTTCAGTGGGTTGGCAATGATTTAGACAATACAAATGCAATCACGGTTACCATCACCATTAACCCCGTCAATGATGCCCCGGTATCGGTCGAC
>DBHX01000029.1:37151-37372 GCA_002296285.1 bacterium UBP8_UBA817 | reverse complement strand
GATGCCCCGGTATCGGTCGACTTGCCTCAAAACGGATCCACCTTGGCCGTTAATGAAGGCGCCCAAACCACCGTAACCCTAAGCGCCACCGATGCTGAAAATGATGCCTTAACCTATGCCATTTCAACGACCCCTCAACATGGAACTGCATCCATTGATGGCCAAACACTCACCTACATTCATTCTGGCAATGAATCAACATCAGACACCATTCAATACGT
>DBHX01000029.1:0-36791 GCA_002296285.1 bacterium UBP8_UBA817 | reverse complement strand
CCATCCACCATTAACATCACCATTATCCCTGTTAATGATAATACCCCAATCAGCGTCAACCTTCCTCAAGCTGGTGAAACCTTATCCGTTAATGAAGGGGATCAAACAACCATTGAACTTGTCGCCTCGGATGAAGACAACAACCCCCAAGTATACACCCAACCCAATGATAATTTAACATTTACCATCACCTCTGGACCGGAAGTTGGATCAGCAACAATCAGTGGTTCAACTCTGACCTATCAGCATAACGATGCTGAATCTACGAGTGACTCAATTCAATATACCGTTAGCGATGGCACCCACACCAGCACGCCATCCACCATCTCCATTACCATTAATCCGGTCAACGATAACACTCCGATCAGTGTCGACTTGCCAGAAACAGGGTCGATCACCATTTATGAAGCCAATACACCCGCAAGCGGAAACGTAATCATTGAACTTAAGAGTACCGATGAAGATAATAACTCCAGCGCCTATTCCCAACCCAATGACAACATTAGCTATCGCATAACCACACCACCAAGCTTTGGTAGTGCTAGCATTGTAAATAACCTGTTAACTTATCAACATTTTGGCAATGAATCGACATCAGACACCATTCAATACGTGGCCAACGATGGCACACATGACAGTAGCCCATCCACAATCACCATTACCATTACCCCTGTCAATGATGCTCCTAGCCTCACTGCGCAAAAAGGGATCACAGAAAATGATAAAACAATTTCATTTACAATTAATGCAACTGATCCAGACTTGGGACAAGGCACATTAAGATACGAAATAAGCCCAACTGTTAATGGCGCCTCATTAATAGACAATACATTGAGCTATACCCGACCAGCAAATTTACCAGACAACACAGAAAAAGTCAGCATTAGGATTGTTGCAACTGATCCAGAAGGGGCCACCAGCAATGCAACAGCACATGACGTATTTTTCTTCCATTCCAATACACACCCTTCAAAGCCAATTGAAATCAATAATATTACCTACAATTTTGGCTCCAATTACACGCCCAATACCACCATTAAAAATTTTTCCAACGAACGAAATGTTTCCGATAAAATTTATTCAAATAATCTAACCTATACGATGGAATCACATGAGTTTTTTGAGCTTAATCCAACAACCGGTGAATTAAAGGTAAAATCCACCGCAAATTACGAAGGGTCGAGTCAAAATAGTCAAATACTCAATATTTTTGCTTTCGCAGCACTCACAAATGAACTGATTGGTGTGTCGTTTAATGCCACATTAACGGTTGGAGATTTAATCAATACACGAAAGAATGAACCCTATTTACTTGGAAGCAACAAGTTTTATTTTGGGTCCCATTCAGACATTGTTTTTACTGAACCCCCCATCAATGGAACCCTTCAAGAGGAAGAAAATGGGGAATACACCATCATCAGCGCATACCCAAAAACAATCAATAAATCAAACCTCAGTAACTATCGTTTTTTTCCAGCAACAGATTATATTGGAAATGCATCATTCAACTGGAAAACCACAAATGGCACAAGCACATCCAACACCCACACATTTCATATTAATGTCATACCGTCAGCTCAAGAAGATACATTATCTTCATTCAAATTAGAGGATTTTACCGATAACTTTGATTCATCAGAGGAACTAACTAAAATACGTATTATTGAATTGCCAGACAAAGGAACCCTTAAAAAAGGAAATACCAACATTCAATTAAATCAAGAAATACCCCGTGCGGATTTAGATAATATTTCATTTATGCCCGAAAGAAATAAAAATGGAACCACTTTCTTTAAATGGATTGGAAATAATTTATCGCAGGATACCGCTGTATCAGTAAGAATTACCATTGAAGAAGTAAATGACACCCCGCAGTTTGACGAAACAACATTTCCAACCGTTGCACTGGAAGATCAAGCATTTTCATTTATTCCAACCATTATTGAACCAGACATCCCAGAATACAACATTGACATTTATGAAAACAATAATGGGTTTAGTAGTACTGTGAGAAGTAATTACTTGGAAGTAGTAAATACCTACACACATACCGCCCAAACATCCAATACAATAACCATAAAAAAGAATATGATTTACAACATCACGTATCATGGAACAACCGAAATAAAACTAAAAAAGGATGCTGATGTTTTGCATACGTTTAATTCAAATAATATCACCTATCAATGGGCACTAGACCAAACAACACCAACTGGAAATTCAACCTATAAAATAACCTGCGAATCCAATTGCACACCCCCCGAAATGATCATTAATGTAGAAGAAAACCCAATTTTTGAATTTGGAATCAGAAATAAGCCGGATTGGATAAGCATTAATTCGTCAACAGGAGAATTATCTGGATCACCAACCCAAGCTCAAATTGGTGTCTATCGAACCATATATTTAACAGCAACCAGCAACATTAATAATGTTGAACATATACAAAGTAGTCCTTTTTCATTAAGTGTAACAAATGTGAACGACCGACCCATCAGTGAAAACCTACCCCAACAAGGAGAAACATTAAGTGTTGATGAAGGTGGCACTGTAAATTTTGATCTCATCGCAACGGATGAAGATAACGATCCACTAAACTACATTGTTTCAAATACCAATGGCCCCAGTTACGGAAAAGCATACGTGATTGGAAGTAAACTTTACTACACACATTTCGGCCGAGAATCAACCGTGGACACTTTTGAATACTTCGTAAATGATGGCACTGAAAATAGTGTCCCTTCAACCATCACGCTTCAAATCAATCCCATTAACGATGTCCCAACATTAGAATCTAAAGATATCATCATGTCAATGGATGAAAGCAAATCCATCATCCTCAATGGTCAAGATGAGGACATTGGTCAAGGAAGCCTAACATACGAATTGGCTTCCCCAATTGAAGGGGCATCCATTAGCGGAAATACATTAACCTACACTCGACCAAACTCATTAGACACAACCACTGAAAAAATAACCATTGAAGTCATTGCATTGGACCCTTCCAATGGAAGGAGTCAACCCGCAACGTACACCATTTACTTTTATCATTCAAATAAACACCCATCGAAACCCATGGAAATAAATAACGTTGATTTTGAAATTGGAGAACATTATATCATCGACGATATCATTTGGGACTTTGATAATGAAGTAACCAATGAAGACCTTATTCTATCAAATAATATCACCTATTCAATGACATCAAATGATCATTTTAGCATTAACCCTAACACTGGCGAATTAAAACTCACCACCAATATGACCTATCAATCCGATGCATCAAACAACCATACATTAACCATACGCGCCCATGGAATCGCAAATAATGAAATCATTGGCGTTGAATTAACCGCAACAATATCCATTGGTAAAAGTATGGGTTCAACCGATATAGATAATGATGGGATTCCAGATAATATTATAAACATTGATTCTGGAAATTTAATCATTGATAAAGATATCGATTTTTCAAAAATTGGTGATTTAAATAAAGAAAATTTTGATTTTGTCATTGATATAGGCGATGAATTAGATATTAGTTCTTCAAATGTATCCATGAAAAATTTAACCATTGGAAGTAGAAAAAAAAGCACCCTCATATTAAAAGAAAATGGTAATTTAAATATTATTTCTGATCTAATTTTAGGAAAAGAAGACAACTATCAAGCCGAACTAAAAATGGAAGATGAGGATGTGTCATTAATTATAGGAAATGATTTTACGATTGGCGATTATGGATCAGCATTGCTTAACATGAGTAATGGAATCACAGAAATCAATGGGGATCTAAAATCAGGAGTACAAAGAGGATCAAACGGTGATATCAATATTTCAGGCAAAGCCACACTCCGTGTAAAAAATAATTTTATTCTTGGCAAAAATGGGCACGCAGAAGTAAACCTAGACGGGGGAAAAATTACCGTTAATAAGGGCTTAATCATTGGAAATACCAACGAAGCATCTGCCACATTTAATATGAGTAATGGAAAACTAGAATCCAAAGAAATCATCATCAATGAAAACTCAACATTTAAATTTTCAGGGGGAATCCTTCGAACAGAAAAAATTACCGGACAATTTAAAAATACCGGTGGAAACTTTTACATTGGGGATGACACCATTGGAAATGCCTCAAGCGCAGGAATCATAGGGTTTTCAACGGCTGCAGATGCAGTCAAACGTCACACACAAATTATTGGAGACTATGTGCAAGAATATGGGGACATCTTAATTTCAAATTTAACATTTACGATTAGCAGTGCCGATGAAGAAACCAACGGAAAACTATCCGTTACAGGCACGGCAACGGTGGATGGAAAGTTAACCATAAAAAAATCATCCAGCATGGTATTTAAGTTAAAACAGTCGTTTGCGTTAATTGATGCAAATCAAATTCAAGGGTCTTTTTCAATATTAGACTTGCCAACACTAGATTCCAATTTAGCATGGGATACACGAAGTTTATACACCGCTGGAACAATCAGCGTTGCAAAAGCTGGCTCCATTCCAATCAAAGCCACTGAAGCATTCGTATACCCAAACCCAATCATTCGAGCCAATGGATCTGGCAGTATTTTTTATAAACTGGAACAAAGTCATAATGTCACCATTGAAATTTATAATATGTTTGGACGAAATATTCATAAAATGAATTTCTCAAAAGGGTCCAATGGGGGAAGCAATCAAAATAATTTGATCAGCATTCCATCCTCACTAATTCATAAACTCTCCATTGGTCCATATTTTATCGTTATTCACAATGGAACTCAGACACTGGCACGAGGAAAATTTGTTATCAAATAATGGTTATGATGGAACCTTAAGTTGTTCTCGAACAACATCATAAATCTGATGCGCAATCGAACCACTCTCATCGATGGATGTTGTAATTCGTTTGCCCAATTCAACGCCCGGTTGATCAAATGGATTAATATCATGCAAAATACCTTCAAACATAATTCGATTTTCAAGCAATGCAATAAAGTACCCCAAACCAACCACCGATGAGGTTTTAATTATGGTTAAACTACTGGGGCGATGTCCATCAAATGAATGGTAAAGCGAACCATTTGTATCCCCTTCATGCAAAGCCAACATCTGACCAATAATCTGTTTTAATATGTGGCATTGATTATTCAACCTTGGTAACGCATAAATAAATTCAACCGGAATAATATCGACACCTTGATGTATCTGCTGAAAAAACGTATGTTGAGCATCCGGACCCACCCCATGCATTAAATACGGTGCAGGAGACCTCATCAAACGCTTTGAATCATTTGAAACTGATTTTCCCAAACTTTCACAAATCAATTGCCCCATTAATGACGGCAAACAAGACAACGCTTCACCATAAGGGACCAACGCCAATGCTGAATGCTTCTTTAATTGAAAAAAACGAACAACGGCTTGAATCAATGCAATATTTTCATTTAAATCACGTGTTGAATGCTCATCACCAATACGCGCACCATGCAAAAAATCATGGGTAATTTTTGGCCCGTAACTTAAACCAAGCGAAACAAGTCCGACATAAGACGTGGTCGAAAATCGCCCCCCAACACCCACATCAAAGGTAAACCGTTCAAGATAGTTATCGGTATCCAATGGTGAACCTGTCACCGTAACAGTAATGCACTGTTCTTTAAAAAAATTTGGATGTTGATAAGATTGAGAAATAAAGGCAACAATCTTTTCACATTCAATGGTGGCACCAGATTTAGATACAATCACAAACAAAGTAGTGGGCATGTCTATCTGATTCAATACGGATTGTATATGATCTTCATCATGACTTGAAATAAAATACAACGGCAAGTGCTGTGGCTGCGACCACGCATTCAAGGCATGACTAACAAATTTAACACCAGAAAACGACCCACCAACACCGATATGACAAACCGCATTAAATTTTTTTGACGCATGAATGTGGTTGATAAATTCATGCAAATACTGATGATCAACCGATGAATCTCTTAACTGATGATGGGTTACAGCCCTATTTTCAGACACATTCACCTTTTTCCCAGACAAAATATCCGAATAAACCGTTTTCACATGGGAAATATCCACTTGATCAAATAATGCAGTATCACGAGTGAATCCATAATAATAATCAACGTGCTCTGTCGATAGAATGTGATCATTAAATGTGGATATAGGTGTCATGCTTTCAATTGAAGCGGCGCAAATTTAGCCATTAACTTCTTCCGACCAACGGAAAATTGAACATCATACATTCGCCCATCTCCTTCTCCTGAAACTGACTCTATTGTACCAGTTCCTAAATTCGGATGATAGACCACATCCCCCAAATTAAACCCCATACCCGCAACATGTGTCGCTTGAAGTGTGGGCTTTTCACCTTGAATGTGAATAACATCATAGGTCAAACCCAAATCATTCAACTTATATAAGAGGGGCTTTGCCATCACATTAACTTGATTGGTGATTCTAATATCCAAACAACCATTCATTTCTTGAATAAACAAGGACGGATCATGGTACCAATCTTCCCCCATTAACAGGCGTTTGTATGCTGATAATAAGTAAACCTGATGTTTGCCACGAGTAATCCCTACATAAGCGAGTCGGCGCTCTTCTTCAATAGATTCTGAACTTCGAAGCGGCATTAAGTCCTTTTCAAACCCAGGAATAAAAACAATTGGAAACTCCAATCCTTTGGCCAAATGAATGGTTAAACAACTCACTTTATTTAGATCGTCGTCTGAATCTCCTCCTTGAAATAACGTAATTTCATCCAAAAACGCATCCAAGTCAGAGACTTCTTTTAACTTACTCATCAATTCTTTAATATTATCCAAACGATCCATGTAATTATCAAATTTACGGATAAATGCATTAAACTGAACAAAATTAAATATCTCATCCAATTTTTTCTCCAATGACATAGACGACGCTTTAAGTTCATTAATAAAGGTCAAAAATGATTGAACAATTGATAAATAACGAGGTTTTAATGGACATTCAGAATGAAAAATAGCTTCTTCAATGGTTAATTGCTCATGAATACTAAAATCTATGAGCCCTTGGATGGATACCTTGCCAACACCCCTAGCCGGATTCAAAATGGCTCGTTCAAACCAAACCGGCTGATTAATATTTCTTAAGCATTGCAAATAAGCAATGGCATGTTTAACCTCCACGCGCTGATAAAAACCAGTAGTACCGACAATCTGATGTGGAATATTATGATAAACCAACGCCTCCTCAATGGCCCTTGATTGTTGATTTGTTCGATATAAAATTGAAAAATCACTATACTTGTATTGGTGTTTTTCTTGAAGCTCTTTAATGGTTTTAGCAATAAAGGCTGCTTCTTCTCGTTCATTAAAACAAACAATATGTTGAGGTTTGTTTCCGCTGGAACGCTGACCAATTAACTGCTTTGATTCTCGATTGGCATTGAAAGCAATCAATTGATTCGATGCATCTAAAATTTCAGTGGATGAACGATAATTGGTCTCAAGCTTGTGAACAACCACATTTGAAAATGCCTGATTAAATTCCAATAAATTTTCAACTCTTGCACCACGCCACCCGTAAATGGTTTGATCAAAATCCCCAACCACACAAATGCGTTGATGCCCCTTGGCCAACAACAACGTAATATCATTTTGTATTTGATTAGTATCTTGATATTCATCGACAATAATAAATTCAAATCGTCGATGATACTCGGCCAAAATATCAGGATGCAATGCCAATATGTCGTAAGAAAATAACAATAAATCATCAAAGTCCAGACAATTTAATTGTTTCAACTTTTGATTGTACGGATTAAAAATTGCCTTAATATCGCTGGCCGATTGTGACAATAACTCTGAATGATTATGCCGAGGTGATTGTTTAATTCTTGAAATTTTTGAAATCACATCCTTGGGCTTTCGCGACATGGATGAAGGATGTTGTTTCATTAATTCACTGATTAACTCTTTTTGTTGTGATGAATCAATAATCGTAAAATTCGAATTTATTCCAAACTCATTTAAAACAGGTGATTTTTTTAAAAGTTGTAAACAAAATGAATGAAATGTACCAAACCATGGCGTTTGAATTGAAGAATGCAATCGTTGAAAGCGTTCCCTCATTTCATTGGCGGCTTTATTGGTAAATGTTAATGCAAGAATTGATTCTGGGTCATGTTTTGCCGTCTGAATTAACCCATTAATTTTCTCAATCATAACCGTTGTTTTCCCAGTACCAGCCCCAGCAATAATCACCTGTGGTTGACCATAAAATTGAACGGCCGATTCTTGTTGTTGATTCAAATTCATACCATTGTCCTTTCCAGATTAAGTAAATTGCACCGTTTTGGTTTATAATAAATTCGATGTTAAATAAAACAATACTCCAAGAGAGTGTCCCTGATCACATTATATCGGTAGTTCAAACAATTGAACATAATGGATTTCAAGCATATATTGTCGGTGGTGCAGTGAGGGACCTTCTTTTGGGTCGAATACCAATTGAATATGACCTAGCATCAAATGCTACACCAAATGACATCAAAAACATATTCGAAAAAACAACCACCGTAGGAGAAAAATTTGGAACCGTCTGTGTTCACATAAAGAAAAAAATCATTGAAATAACCACCTTTCGAAAAGAATCAAACTACACAGATGCCAGACACCCCGACCTTGTTGAGTTCGCTCTTACCATTGAAGAAGATTTAAATCGACGAGATTTCACCATGAATGCCATTGCTTACCACCCCTTAACAAATACCATTGTTGATCCTTTAAATGGGATGAATGACATTCAACACCGTCAAATAAAGTGTGTCGGTGATCCACTATTACGATTTAAAGAAGACACACTGCGTCCATTTCGATGTTTTCGATTGATGTCACAACTAGGATTTGTTGTTGATCAGGACGTCATTCATGCACTTAAAAAACTATCACTAAGTCCCCTACCATCACCAACTAGAATACGACATGAAATGGATCGATTAATATTGGGGAAATTTTGGTTATCCAGTTTAAAATTAATGGCGTCCACCCCATGGCTTAAAAAAATCATTCCAAATAGCCCACCCATTGAACCAAAAGAATTACCCGAAGAACTTTTGTACCGTTGGGCATGGTTATTATCAAATACCGATCTATCTATTAGCGGAAAAAAATGGCAATTTTCAAATCGTTGCATCCGGCAAATAAAGCTCATCCATGAATGGAACTACGATGAAAAAGCGATCGGTTTATCGATCAAGGACATTCAAATATCAAGCAATGAATTAATGAACTTAGGATACAAAGGAAAAACACTGGGAGAAATTCAAAAAAAACTTCTGAAATTAATTCGTAGTAAAAGCTTAGCTAATGACCCAATAAGCATTCAAAATTATTTAAAAAAACAAACTATATATTCGGAATAGATATTCCAAAAGAAACCTCTTTCCATACGGTGTTAATGGAAAAATCCAGCTGCCAACATTGAAAGACCCAATGAAGCGAATATTGAAAGTTTCTAAACGATTTATTATTAATTTGATAATCTGAATTAACCGAAAGTATCACCGGCAACAACGTAATTTTTGAACGAGTACTAAGTTCATCATCGTTCACCTCATTAATGGTATCAAAAATAAATGGAGAACCACCATTATTCACCAATATTTTTGTATAAGTTAACGTATTTTCTGTATTCAAAAGGTCAAAATCAAATGAAGTAGAATTCAGTAAACGGCGCCAATAAACTAGATCATCCGAATAATAATTATCCTTTAGTTGAATTTGATTATTGACAATTAAAAATTGATGAATTGATAATATATCGCGTTTTAAATTAGCCAATATTTGATGACGATTTCCACGATTAATTCGATCCATGTAATAGCCTGTGGCAATTTCACCAGAAACCTCAAACCCAAAGTAAAATGGAATATGATCAACGGCTAAACGAACATCCGGTAAGCTATGATAAAGTTCGTTATAATGACTAGTATCATACAAATAATCCATAAAAAATGATGCGTTAATGGTTTTGTTTTCTGATGGAATAAAAAGTGCTGAAATAAACGGTTGAAATGAATCATCATCTTCATTTTGCCATCGATAACTTAGCCCACCCTCAAATCCAGTTTGATGCACATCATAAGTCTTAATTGTTAGGGACTGATTCTTTTGTGGTGTATAAATATGTGTCGCTCCGTATCGAAATCCACGTCTTTCAGAAGTTCCCACACCCGCCTTACCCGTAATATTTTCAGATAATAAATAACCAAGATAAACATTAAAAAATGTCTGATCAATTTGATTATACCCAAACTCTGGGGTTGGCCGATTGGATATTGTTGCATCAGAAACACTTTGGGAAAAGGAAGGAATATAAAACACAGGCAATCCATAAAAATAAAGTGTATTTTGATCCGCATTAATAAAATTATTTCGCTGATTAACAGATAAAAACTGACTTTTAAAATACCACTCTGGACTCAATGATTGACACGTAGTAATCGAACAGTCTTTTAATTCAATAACATCTGACTTTAATACAATCCGTGTGGATTGAATAATATAATCTTTATTGGTCCTTATATGCCCATTTAAAATTTCCCCTTCTTCCGAGTCCAAAAATAACCGCAAACTATCTGCCATTAAATGATTGTTTTGACGATCATATATCGACACATCGCCGACTAATTTAAGCTCATTATTTTTCTTTGAATACTGCAAATCATTTGATTTTAAAGAATAGTGTTTATACGCAATGACAACATTACCCGATGCATAAAATACTTCCCCTTTGTTCACCAATTTGAAATGATCGGCTTCTACATCAAATGGCAATCCTGCCACTGCAATTAGAGACATACTAAGAAAAAAAATAAGTAGGGCTCGAAACATAAAATAAGCGTTAAGCCATGGCCTCTACAGGGGAAGAAACCCCCTTGGTTGAAAGCTCAAACTTAGAGACATCTTTTCGAAAGACGAGTTCCACTTTACCGGTAGGGCCATTACGTTGCTTTGCAATAATTAAATTAGCAAGCCCCGTTTTGGTATTTGAAGAGTCATAATAATCTTCACGATGAATAAATAAAACCATGTCTGCTGTTTGTTCAATCTCACCCGATTCCCTCAAATCAGACAGCTTTGGCAATGCATCCGCACCTCGTTTTTCAACATCACGACTTAACTGAGACAAGGAAATAATATTAATATTCAATTCTTTTGCAATGGCTTTAATTTCCCGAACAATCTCAGAAACTTCTTGAAACCTTGATTCAATTCTTTTTCGACCCAGTCGCATTAATTGTAAGTAATCAATCACAACAATCTTAATATCATGCTCCATCATTAAACGACGGCATTTGGCACGCAATTGCATTGGAGATATGCCTGGGGTATCATCAATGAATATCGGAGCTTCACTTAAACGACCCAATGCTTTTGCCAGGCCACGGTATTCTTGCTCAGCAATATTTGCCGTTCTCAGCCGAGACATATCCACTTTTGCTTCTGAAGATAACATACGCAAAGCCAACTGTTCCTTTGGCATTTCCAAACTAAAAACAGCAACCCCTGTATTGGATTGAACCGCTGCATTCAAGGCAAAATTCATGGCAAGTGTTGTTTTTCCCATCGCAGGCCTAGCCGCTAAAATAATTAAATCGGAAGGTTGAAATCCTGAACACAGCAAATCAAAATCCTTGAAACCTGTGGGGGTTCCCAAAATCTGATCTTCCTTACCATAGGATTCACTAATATTATCCCAAACATTGTTAACAACATCCCCAATCTTGGCGAAATCATTATCGGTACTGGCCTTTGAAATTTCCATAAAATCCTTGATGGTCCCATTTAATATTTCTTCCGATTCTTCAGAATCTTCAAACGCCTTACTGACAACATCCGTTCCAACGGTGATCATTTTACGCAACATTGATTTTTCTTTGACAATATCCACGTAGTGATGAACATTGGCCGCCGTTGGCACAGAGTTTAATACATCCACAATGTATTCACGCCCACCAGCTTTATCCAAAAGGTTGAGCTTATTCAACTCATCAACCACGGTAATAACATCAATGGCTTCGTTTTTTTGATACAAGGATAGAATAGCATTGAACATCTCAGCATGGCGATTCACATAAAAATCTTCAGGGTGAATCTGACCCAAAACAGAGGCAATCGCATCCTTTGAAATCATCAATGCACCAAGAATGGACTGCTCAGCTTCAATATTTTGAGGTGGTACTCGGTTTGCCATCAAGCCTATTTTAGCGGATATGTGTGTTTTTTCCTAGGCAAACATCAAGAAACCTATTTGATTTGAAAACCCAACAACCGAACCAACGCTAACCACAGCCGAATCCATCGACGGGGCTCTTGAATCAGCCGAACCAACCATTCAAATCCGAGGTGCTGCACCCATTTTGGAGCCCGTTTCTTTTGCCCTGACCAAACATCAAAACTTCCTCCCACACCAATGGCCACGCCAAATGACAATCGATTAGACAAATCCTTAATGAATTGCTCTTGTTCAGGGCATCCTTTGGCAACCAAAATTAAATCGGGTGATTCGGCCTGAAGAACCGCCAAATCATCCGTAGATATTGGAACATACCCATTTTTAAAAAACACAATGCGATGCGAGGGAAATCGATCATTTAAATAAGCCACACTCCCCAATAATGACACCTCAGAAGCACCAATTAAAGCAATGGACAAGCCCTGACCATGCGTTAAAATATCAATAACCAAGTCAATCCCAGGATAACGAGACACCCACTGACCATAACGAAAGCATAACAATATGGAAATGCCAATCCCATCAGGAACAAATAAAGCATTCTGTTTTAACCAAGTCAATAACGTCACTGGATGTGCCCCAATCATGGTAAAATTAAACGTCACAATTGGAAAAAAACCACCCTTGCTTGCCATTGCATCCAAAATTTCAGATCGAATAAACGCTTTTGATTCCACAGAAATTGGAACAGATTTAATGGTCAATGCACGCATTTAGCCAACTCCGAATATTGGGCCTTAGCCCACAACACAGGTTTGCCCAATCAAATAATTGATTATTTTTCACTGTTTTCCACTGATCATCCAAAATTAAGGCCTCCAACGAGGAATAGCAACATTGATGAACCTCATTGGCCAAATCAACCAACTTTGGATCACTGGAAATAGCCACCCATGGAATCCCATGGCGAGAGGCCCAAATAGCGACATGATAGCGATCTGTAATGACCAAAGAAAATCCCAAATCATGCGATTCCCAAACATCCAATAAAGCATGCCCATCATGGCCATCCGATTGACAACTCAACGTTTCAATCGATGCATATTGAGAACGAACAACATCACTTAATTGCTCAAAATCAATGGTGGGCCGAACACAAATACCAACGGTTCCATCCCCATGGGATCTATTTTTCACTGGTTGAGTTAATGTTAAATCACAAAATACAGGATCATCTAAAAACAACGGATGATTCAACTTTAACCGCCAAGAGCGATGTGTCGATTGAAGCACAAACGCGGCCAATCGCTCATGCCAGACTCGCCGAAAAGGCCCCCACCCATGACACAACAAAATCACACGGCACTGAAACAACTTTGCAAGACAAACAATGGTTAAATAGTACAGCAATGACCATGCACTGGTGACTGATTGAAAGATACTCCCACCACCAAAAATAAGGGCATCGGCCGATCTTAATTGTTTGATCCATGCAACCAAGCTCCATCGATTGAATGTTGGATTAGGAGCCGCCAAAGGGCCATTGGCAACCACATACGGCATTGGCAAAGACAGTTCTTGCAACAACTTAATGGTTTCATCCAGCAATAGTTCATCCCCAGCATTATTAAATCCGTAATAACCAAATACAATCACAGACATGGTTACTTTGTTAATTTAAATAGTCGAATCACTGCGGGTAAAAGTACGATATCCGCAAAAAAAGCCAAGCCAATGGCAATGGTTGTAAACACCCCAAATTTCTGTAGGATAACTAAATTTGCAAACCCAAGAACGCCAAAACCAATGCCCAAAATAATGGATGTTAAAAACAACGGCTTAAACATCATCTGAGATGTTTGAATGGCCGGTGCAGCATCCCCATTTTTTCGAGACAATTGAAAATAATGAAGCCAATGAATGGTATCATCCACACACAGCCCCAATGTAACACTGGATATTAAGACCGTTGCAAAATCAAATGGGGTATTGGATAAAGGAAGCAAACTCAAGGTTAAAAGCATCGGAACAATATTGGGAATCATGCCCACCGTTCCCAAACGTATGCCAAACAAAGAAATAAACAAGACCCAAATGAAAGACAACGTAATTAATACCGTAATAAATTGAGATTGCAACACATACTGACCCAAAACATACGATAGAAATTGAGACCCGGTAATCGAAATCTGAGCATATTCAATCGATGAAAAGGTATCCTTTAAAAAACCAATCACTTCTTTAATCTTTGATGTTGATAATTGATCAGTCATGAATTCAATCCGAGAATTTTGATAATTAAAATCAACCACTGAAGATAACACATCGGTTTTGGTTTCACCGCGTGAAAATTCTAAAAATAACAATTCCTGCTCCAATGCAGCATTGGTATTTGGATAGGCCGTTTCTGAATTATTAAAGGCTTGATGAATCATTTTCACAGGCATCATTAAATCTTGAGTCCCCTTAATAAGGGGGTACCCCAATGATTTTGTCACACGTTGCCGAACATCATGAAAAACATCGATGGACTTAAATGCATCCGCTTGATTGGCCCGAATCAAAACATCCAATCGCCCACTTCCTGTGAGATGTTTGTCAACAAATTCGACATGCTGTCGAACCGGATGAGATGGTTTAAAAAAGACAGAAATAAAACTCGTTTCTGTTCGCGCCTTCCAAAGGGCTTGAGAAATCAGCAACGTAATAAACAAAGAAATCAAAACCACTTTCTTTGTATGATTCTGAATGATATTCGAGACAGTAGCCAAGAGGGACGGAAAAAGCACGATATCATCTTCAGATCGCACACGCGGAGGAATAATTCGAAGCAAAAAAGGAACCCCCGTCATCACAATAATGTAGGCAAATATCATCACAAGAAATGACTGAATACCGTATTGATTCAAAGGAATGATGGAACTGGTCGCAAAACTACCAAACCCAACAGCCGTTGTCACCGATGTAATGAAACAAGGCAACCATGTCGATCGAATGGTATCCGCAATGGGATGCGCGGATTTATTTAGCACATAGCGTTCCCAATAATTAAGCATGTGAATGCCATCCGCAATGGTAATGACCAACACCAAAATAAAAAGCGTAACATTAATAATGGTGATATAGTGACCCAACAATACAATAAAAATAGGCACCAATCCTAAATTAATAATGGTGGGAATAACCACAATTAACACAGAGCGCCACTGTTTTAAAAACAACCACGCCACCCCCAGCAATAAAATCAAAGCAAGTGGCAACAATGTAAACAAATTTCGCTGAGTGGATGCATCCATTTCGTAATAGATGGCCGCATCCCCAGAGACAAACCCACGAATGTGCTGTGGCAATTCTGACATGAGAGCGCGAAGCGTTTCAATAGCCCCTACACGCCGCATTAAATCATTGCCATCATTTTTTTTATCGATGGATACACTCAAGCCCACCGATCGAAAATCATCGGACAGTAATTTCCCAAAATATGGACTATCCATGAAAAGCCGCTGATAATCGGAAATAGAAACAATATTTCCATCTGAAAATGCTTCATCATATGTTTGAATGGTTAACATGTCTTCTTGGTTAATAATAACCGTCGCATCCAACGGAGAATTTATCTTAAATACATAATCAATCGCTTCAACTTTATGCTTAAAATTTCGAAAAAAATCAATATTTTCTTCAGTAAAAAAACTATCCGGAAACATCAACACCGCAATGCTTCCAAACCCAGGTTGAAATTCATCTTCCAAATAATTTAAATCCTGCTGGTATGGATCATTATTAGGCAACCAATAATCATTGTTAAACTCCAAAAATGGAAATGATTTTGTTAACAATATAGAAAAAACAAAAACAGCAAAGAAAATAATGAACTTTACAATTCGAAACGACATCTAGATACTATACCCCAACCCCATCGTTAATTTGGGCTCAAAAAACTTATAATTTGTAGAAACACCAGAGCCATCATTTGAGTTATTCATAAGCATTGAGAAATCTGAAAAATTAAACCCAAAATCAGCCGATAGTCCCCACGCCAATGACTCATTAAATTGGTTGGATAAATACAAAAACATGCCCAAGCCACCAGTAAAGTACCCCAAAGCAACGCCATAGGCCCCCTTCTTTTCTTCACTAAAGTAACTTCCAACATTAAGCGTGGGAAATACTGGAATCGATGGAAATTCATAGGCCCCGTTAAGGGATTCATAAACACCCCAAAAATCATTCATGGCTGGATTTTTAAAATAGATAATACTCATCAAATATAAATTGTAAAACCAATGATCAAAATCAGCATCAATACCAACCGCATAAAATGCCTGATACACAGGAATTGAACCATACCCGTTATTATAATTAACCAACGCATCAATCATCTGTTGATTACCTTCATGACTAATCGTTGCAAAATCATCCGATACAGCCACCTCACCTTTAATGCTCATTTTCCCCAAAGGAATGCTAAGTTCGGCACCAACCCCCTTTTTGGGATAATAGCCATACTCGGTTTGAAATTGATGATAGTTATCAAACCCTAAATATTTTTCACGAAAGACAGGAAAGACATTATTAAACCCATTATAATACGTCACGGCCGCGGTCATAAAAGAAGCGTACCACGTGGCTCTTGCCGCTGAAGATGATTGTTGATCACCCGATGGCAACATTTTTTGAGTATAATATTTGACACCATTATACTCAGTATAGTTATCCCCCATATCAATATTTTTAAACAAACCACTTTCTTCATACATCGGAAAAAGGTACCCTGAAAATTCAACATTGGATAATGGATAATAGGAGACCTTCACTGTTGTTTGTGGCATTCGATTATCGGCTTTCACCAATGAAAACCCCATGGGATTAATATCAAGTGGCAATAAAAAGTCAACCGGTGAAAATATATCCAATTGACCCCATACAATGGTTTGTTTTCCTGCCGATATCGTCACCCCTTTGATCGGGTAAACATCAATATACGCCTGCCGAAACGCCAAGGATTGATAGGGCAGCTCAATGTCACCCGATTCTATGACTTGATCCGTACTATTCGAAATTATTTCATACTTTGTATAAATTGTATTTTGTCGAAACGCACCCTCTAACACCACCTTAAACTGATTCCAGCGTTCATTATAGCCCAACTTAAACTCAGCCGCCCGACGAGAATGATTCATACTAAATGAAAACATCCCAGAAACAGACCCATAAAAATGTTCATCCCAATAATTGGATAAGGTTGGCGAATAATTTGATGCACTGTCAACCAGTTCAACCGCTTCAATATCGCCCCAATCATCATCCAATTGAGCAAATAACCCCATTGGAATTAAACAAAGCAAAACAATAAAAAAACGAATCATGCTACTGTGATTTTAACCCTTTAATAGACAACAGTTCATCTTTGATACTGATGCCGATGTCAATTGAATTGACATTTAATATGGTGCGACCATTGGTTTGATGATTGATCATCTCAGAATACATCACAACATTCACATCATTCACGATGGATACTTTAGAATTTGACAATGTCTTTAATTTTTGACCATCCAAATCATAAAAAATGGCCTTATTAATCACATTGTATTTTTTACTCACAACATATCGAATCTTAGAATAAATCGAATCATCCGGATGATTCGGTACACTTTCAATGTAATAAAAGCGATCGGTATCTTTGATGAGCTGATGTGAATCCTGAGATAATTTACGCCCAGCAATATCGGAGTAGGTAAAATCACTGCCCATAAAGCTTTTGTTTTTATCCGAAGAACTTAATCGCTTCACTGATTTAAATGCCGGCAAATATATCCATTGGCTTTTGCTATCGGTATCCTTATTGGAATTGGTTAATAATGATGTCCCCTTTACATTTTTTGGACGAAAAAACTTAATTAAACTATCTTCACGATCCTGTTTGTATTTGGTCCAATAATTAAAAAATCGAACACGTTCACGGTTTTGATCATCATAAATGGTCATATGAACCACCGCTTTACGAGTACTTTTTTTCTGGGACTCTTTTTTAACCAACGTCATAACATCAAGCCCAGTCATCGCAGATAGCTGAATCGTTAAAACCATCAAAATTAAAAAAAGTCTAATCATATTAATACCTCACGTTCACTAAGAACACGTTTACATTACCTAATTTTTAAGGTTAATTCAAATGATAATTTTTGAAGAAAACACAAACGTCGCCGGACCAATCATTTCGACATGACAGGTTTCCGAAGAAAATGATATATCCAGTGAGCCACCCAACAAATCAACACGTGCATTGGCATCGCATTTTTTGGATAAAACCCCGGCCACCACACTGGCACAAGCCCCGGTGCCACAAGCATTGGTTTCACCCACACCACGTTCCCACACCCTCATTTTCAAATGATCATTCGCAATCACTTGAACAAATTCAACATTCACACGATTGGGAAAATAAGGGTGAGTTTCTATCAACGGACCCACCGATTGAAGATCAATGGCATCCACATCAGAAACAAAAATAACACAGTGAGGATTGCCCATTGATACAGGGGTAAATTGAAACGACTGAGACCCAATTGAAATCACATGCCCAGGCACATTGGACAAAAGAAAATCATTGGAGGGCAAGCGATCATTAAAATAGGCGTGACCCATGTCAACCAAAACCATCATGGATGAGCTCGAATTTGACTGGATAGAAGCCTCTAAAACACCGGCACCCGTTTCAATGGTTAATACGGCGCTACGAGCCAGCCCCAAATCCGACACATACGCCACAAAACATCGTAGGCCATTCCCACACATCTCAGGAATCGACCCATCAGCATTCACAACCAGCATCTGATATTGCGCAACCGTTGAATCCAATAAAACAATCAAACCATCGGCACCAATGCTAAAATTCCGTCGACACAATTGCTTGGCAAGGGATACAAAATCAGCGTCTTTCCCTCGAAAATCAACGCAGATAAAATCATTGCCACACCCGTGATATTTATTAAAACTCAAATCCATAATTTGTTCCAAAAAACCATTCTTAGTGATATTCTGACGTACATGTATCGTTATATCAACCAGAATTTGAATCGCTGGAAAACCTTTAAATCCAACTATAAACACGACCATCCAAAATGGGGTGCGGCTTTGGAAACCATTGAAACCTTGTTGGGAGCTTTTATCATTGCCATGATTTTACGGCAGTTCATTGTTCAGTCATCACTCGTATTTTCAGGCTCCATGATTCCAACACTCCAATCTGCAACACAGAAAAATTATGCGGATCGATTGATCGTCAATAAGCTAGTGTATCATTTTAACCTCCCAAAGAGAGGGGATATTGTATTGTTTAATTCCCCCTATAATGACGGTAAACAATATGTGAAACGGCTGATTGGATTACCCGGCGAAACGGTTGAAATACGCCGAGGAATGGTATATGTCAACGATAAATTATTGGTGATTCCAGGGGTCACCATTCGTCGAGACTACGCGAATCTTGAAAAACAAGAAATCCCAGAGGATGAATTCTTTATGTTGGGTGATAATCGCCCAAATTCCGCGGACTCACGCGTATGGGGAACCGTACCAAAATCAGAACTTATCGGTGAGGCCTTATTTATCTATTGGCCATTAAATCGAATCCGTTGGGTAAAATAACCGTCCAACTCAATGGGGAAATCACAACCATTCCAAAAACCACCATTGAAGGACTATTATTAGATCATAAGCTCAATGCCAACATGGTTATTGTGGAACTTAATGGCACCATCATTGACAAAAAAAACCATACAACAACACGCTTAGCCGAGAAGGATATCATCGAAATCATCCGTTACATCGGTGGCGGAAAAAATAGTTAAGCTTCACCAATAACCACCGATAAATTCAATATTCCCATAATTAACATATTTTTTGGAGGATTGAATGAATCACATTGATCATATGAATGAAAGTCAAACAACATCTGTGATTTTTGATCACATTGATCGAATTATCAATGCCTCTCGCATTGAGGAAATGCAAGAATTAAAAAAATTGGTAAAATTTATCGATCATTTGATTCAATCGATCATTCACCAAATATCCAGTGGTTTACTCTCCGACAAAGGTGCAAAAATAAAAATCTTGCACTGCTTTGGGTTAATCCAACACTGTCAAATTGGTAATCATCCAACCATTAAAATACAAATTGATAAATTAAAAAGAATATTCGAAACAACATACAAACATCATTTAGATAAAGACCTGATTCATTTTCAACCAAAAGTATTGGTATTATCGAGTGCGGACATCCACCACTATGTTGAGAGCATCAAAGATTCAATGAGTGATCCTATTTACTCTGAAACCCCCAAATCCTTAACCGACATTGTAAGTGAACCGGCCCCAGAAACATTAGATGAGACAAAAAAACCCGTCAATAATAAATCACTAAGCATGTATTATTTATCATATTTATTTTCAAACCCAAAAAACAGAGAAAAAATGATGATCCTAGCCAACAAAGCCACCCCATCAAAAGAAAAAGAACAACGTATTGCACAGTTTGAATCCATCAAAAAACGACCATCAGTAGGAAATATAACGGCTACTGCATGATTAAAAAAACCATGGTCATTGGTTTTTTATTGGTCATCTCCATGCATGCCTTTTCAATCACGATTCAATCAGAAGTAATGAATACGAATGCACATCCAATCATGGAAACAAATGTTGGCATGTATGCAACATTCACGACATTTAAATTGCCACTTTACCTAGGAATTGAGTATGCAAAGTTCAATCAATACGGAACCATTCATAAACCCATTAATGCAAAATCCATCTCAGGTCAGGAGCAATGGTGCATTCCTATTGGGGCTTTCTTTAGTTATTCACCGATACCAAGATTA
This sequence comes from bacterium UBP8_UBA817, assembly GCA_002296285.1. Taxonomy (GTDB): domain Bacteria; phylum Margulisbacteria; class Marinamargulisbacteria; order UBA817; family UBA817; genus UBA817. Next base: position 15,681 of record DBHX01000029.1, on the reverse strand, counting down.
ACATTTAGCGGAATCATTGGATTCAAAACATATACAGCAATGCCAATCCATGCAACCGCCATTGAATCTGAAAAAGACATTGCTGGCAATAATTTGGTGACAAATTATAAAGAAGCATTGCAAACTCAACCATTTTATAAAATTGAACTATCCTACCGCTTTTACAAACGATGGCACGCCACTGTATCAAAAACATGGAGCATCGTTCAAAATAAAATAACGTTTACCTATTTAGATACCCACACGGTAGAAAAAATATATGAGTTTAATTATGATCCAATTTCAATGGCAATTTCTTATCATTTTTAGTGCCCTATTTTTGAGCGTATCAGGGTGCTCCAATAAAGAGGATCTCACCCCATCGAAAAGCATCGATCAAATTCAAATTCAAGCCACAATCACCGATAAAATTTACACAATATACATCAACAATGACACCGTTGGAACAAACAATATTAAAATCACAACCGGTATTCTAAAAACATTTAATGAGGTTCAGTATAGCCATGTGATTGAAATTCAAGAAACCACCACAATTTACAACAAAACAGGCGAAATACGAACGTATTCAAAAGAAAAAAGCGATGGCTACATGATGCTATCCGAAGATACAAATCATTTAAAAACATACATTCCTTTTCCCTTAACCGTAAATGACCCCTTATTTGGACCGTTTTCTGCCATCACATCTCAAAATGTTGAGGTCACTATTTCTGACATTCATGAAAATTACATCAATAAAAACGGACACCAATTTAATGATGTGATTGAAGCAAGAAATTCAGATGAAACCATTCGAGTGTTTCTAAATAATGACCACTTTATCATACAAAAAGAGGATTATCGCTATTTACCAACCATTCATAGCTTGAAACTATGAGCATGTTCAGACGCCTGAATTTTTTTTACGGGCAAATGAATATGGAAAGATACTAAATTATTTTCAGAAAAAATATCAAACTGACCATTTTGATTCATAACTATTTGATTAACAATCGATAATTCCAATTGACCTTTCATCGTTTCTTCATTTGAAAAGCCGGATTGCAAATAATCACTAATTTGAATTTTAATGATCAATGATTGATGACTGGGCAATAAAATATCCAAGGATAGCCGACTGGAATCTTTGGCCAATGAATTTAAACTAAAAATCATCAAGTTCATGAGCACTTGTATGGCCATCACTTGATCCAAAATAACCCATTCTCGATCCATGACACCCACATAAAATCGTTGCGTGGTGTATCGCAAATCACCCGCAATTAAACGCAACACCTGATCCAAGAGATCCGGCAAAAATACTTCAACCAGAGATTCAGTATTGGATCGACTCAACCGCAATAGCGACTGACACAACAAATTAATTCGATCCACTTGTGGAATAATATCGGTTGAGAAACAGTTTTGAAATTGAGGATCTTGCCACTGCTGTGGTATTTTCGAAACCCCGTCAATCAATTGATTCACAGGCTTGCTTAATTCGTAAGATATTCCCTTTGCAATTTTACTCATCATGGCCAAACGGTTCGTTTGATTCATACGATCAATGAGCTCTTTTGACTGCTGTATATTGGTCAAAACAAGCACAAAATGTTCGTCATTATCCTGAACCACCTGAAACGAGGAGACAAGGTATGAATCATGCTTCCCAAAAAAATTCAACACATGTTTTTCAGAATAATCCGACTTATTTGAGGCAACAAATGCGATGGCGTCGATGAGCGGATGGGGAATATCTACATCACGAAGATTGCATTCCATTGAATCAGGAAAGGCATCACCAAGAAACTCCATCATTTTAGTATTTTTATAGGTAAGATTAAACTGAGCATCCACAATTAAAATTCCAGTAGGCAATTGATCCAGTACCAACTTTAAAAATAACTGCAACTCCTTTAATTCCTCATAGTTGGATTGATACTGATAAAATAAATCCGATTGACGCAAGAACATCTGACAAAATGACACACGACAATCCATGAAATCGATCTTTGAATCAAACAATAAAACAAATACAGCACTGCCAAATGCTTCATCCAATCGAATCAAGATACTTTGATTGGCACCCATTTGTTGCATGGCAATATTAAGATCCTTAGGAAGATGGGGATGATCAATCGTAAAGGAGACATGCATGTTATGATTGAATGCCGCATCAATCTCCTTCCCATGAATTTTAAGTGAATATTGCTCATGTTTTTTAGTCAGTAAAAACGACCGACGATAAAACTGTGAATCTGGATCATACGTTAGTAAAAAATAAAACTTAATTTCTGGAATAATTTGCACCAACGTATGACGAATGATTGAGTAATACGATGCTTCATCCATTGAAATATGAAATTTAGAACTGGCCTCATTAATTTGTTCCAATACATGTTGATGATTTAATAACTGCCCCACGGACTGAACATTGCACAAGGTATTGCTTAAAACCGTTTCAAACAATTGAAAATTCAACTGATCAGCATCCAATATTTCACGCCGTTTACTCAATACAGACACCGCAAAAACACCCTTGGTTTCTCGAGATTTTTGCAACAATGAAATACGAATAATCGAATACTTGACCATAAAATTATGCAAAAGTCGAATACTGGCATTCAATGGGGTTTGAGCATATTTTTCCAATAAAGACGGCAGGTCTTCATATAAAATAATTTCTTTGTATTGCATAAAAGCAATAATCTCCGCATCCAACTCAGGAGTAGCGCTAGACATTGGGGTTGAGCGATGATTATAAACCTCCCAAACATGGGCCCTATATTTTGAAAACTTAAAGGGCTTAAATCTCCCCATGGCACGTTTAATATCCGATCGTTGCGTCACACTTTTTAAATAATGCATCAATGAATCCAACGATGCTTGATCAATAATTGAAAACGGGTGCATTGATTCTGTATATGACGTAACACGATCGAGAACATGAAAAAACCCAATAAACACCAAGGACGTTATTAGAAAAAATAACCATTGAAAAGGGGAATTAATCTGTGGATAACCAATAAACACGAGACCAACATATACCCCCGCCGAAAAAATCAAAAATAATCCCGCCATTAGCACTGATTTTAAATACAAATGCAAACACCGTATGGGATGCAAAATATAATGCGGTAAAAAGAATAAAAAGTACATGATATAAAAGTAGATCAACCGAGGAGACCCTAAATAATCGTCATTAATGAAAAACCAGTAGCTTAATATACTCAAATACACAAAAATAAAGAGGGTTTCAAATCGAAACTTATTCAAGATTCGCACGGTATAGATCGAATGCGAAGATTTTTTCAACCCATAAAACAAAAGCCCCCCAACACCAAGCACCGATGCACTCAATACCGTATCAGAAATTAAAAAAACATCCCATAAATAAACATGCAGAACCAAATATAAATGGGCCATCCAATATAAAAACATCCCCACATTCATCATTTTTTTAACCGGTTGTGTCAGAAAAGTCATATTATCCATGGTCAAAATAAATAAGGAGTATAAAATACCAACAACAATACAAACGCTCACTTGAAATACATACGGGTAAAAGATATCCGTTAAATTTGCAATCAACCATAACAACGCAGTAAACGAAATAACCATTGAAATTTGTTTGGCCAACCGATGACTAACCAAAAAATCTTTAATGAGATATATGGACATCACGGTAATTAAAATACTAATCATCATGGCGAACTCCTGAGTTAACTTTTGGCCGCAATAATTTTGGGAAAACCAAACGAAACGTCGTCCCAAACTCACCCGTTTCTAAAATAGAAATACTCCCTTGATGATCCAAAATGATTTGATGAACAATACTCAGCCCCAAGCCAGTACCAGTGTCTTTTGTGGTAAAAAATGGGTCAAATAAATGGTGCACATTTTCGGAAGAAATTCCCACCCCATTATCGATGATATCCAATACCACTTTTGTTGTCGCATCAGTAAACAAACAAAACTTTATTTGAGGATTCTTAACCGTTTCAACCGCATCAATGGCATTCAACAATAAATTTAAAAATACTTGCCCAAGAGTACTCTCATTGGCAAAAATCATAATGTTTGGTTCAAGATCAAATTCAATTTGAGTTTGGCCATCAAGCCTTGCCATCACCAATTCTTTTGAATTCAAAATTAACTCAGATAAATTAATGGGTTGAAAACTTGTTGAATCATTTTTACCAAAGTAATTTAATGACTCCGACAAGTTATTAATTCGATGAAGCTGAGGCAAAACAATCGTTTGACATTTTTGTCGAATTTCATCACTCGTCCAATCTTTTGAGATTAATTGGGTAAACGTCTTAACTGCCACCAACGGATTTTTTATCTCATGCGCAACACCCGCAACAAAGGTGCCCATTCCTCTTAATTTTGACGATTTTGAAATGGAATGTTGAATTTTAACCAAATCCGTTACATTGGTTAACAGAACAATAATTTTATTATCCACCAAGTTTTTTAACGATAATTTAAAATGATGTTGCTTTAATTCAAGGGTTAATTCGGTATCAGAAAAATCAATAATCTTATGAATAATATCAAGTGACGGGTAATCAAATATAAGCTCATTAAAACTTTGATAGTTTTTTTCAAAAAATGTTTGGAAATAACGATTGCTAAATTCAATGCTAAAATCTTCCCTCAATACCACAACAATGGATGAATAATGATCGATAATTTCTTGATAAAAACGTTTGGTTGAAGCAATGCGGTGACTTGTGATGGAACGATAGAGTATGGATGATATCTGCTTATTAATAATGCTTAATAAACTAACTTCCAGCAATTGATTTTTTTTCTTAGAAAACCCAAGGTAATAACCAATCAAGCGATCATCTTGAACGATGGGCAACAAATAACATTCTTCACATTGATAAAACTCACAAACATCCGCCAAACCAGAAATAGTTTCTGGCTCAGAACAATTAAAGTAAATGGGATCATAAGGAAAGGAAAAATAGGTGAACAAATCCAATTCATTAATGATATGACGAATGTTAACAGGCACATATACGGTCGAGGATGACCACTCCATATTGTAACGGGAAAATTCGGGTAAAATCACATGTTCAAATCCAAATGTTTGCTTTAATTGGTATAAAATCATCGTTGAAAGGGTATTGATTGATGTCAACGATAATCGAGAAATAAACTCATTTGAATTGGTCAAATGTTTGATCTTTGTGTTAATACTCTCATAAGAACCAATCAACGCCATCGAATGAATGCATGACGCCAATATATTAGCTAACGCCGGCTGTTGACGGCTAAGCCATTCATTCTTATAAATGGGTAAACGTGCGTGAATCCACCCATATTTTTGATTATCTTTAATTAGATTAAATATCAAAAAAACAAAGCCATCATCAACATAAATGTCTACCATATCACCCGCCTGATTGGCTTTGCTTAAACAATGATCAAAATAGGCCGGTGACATGTGATCATTAAATACATATTGAGACCCATTTTCAAACATTAGTGCACCAACCATTCGATCCCCTTCAAAAAAATCAATCAGCTTTTTAAGGGAATTAAATATGTGAGAATAATGTTTTGCATCCAGTATATCTTTGGATATGACCATGTAAAAATCTTGAAGATTATTGGTAACATCCCCTAAAACATCTTTCAATAATTTTGAAAAAATATCTCGGGTGGATTGATAAATAAGAACAAAAAACAACAATACACATGAAAAAGACATCCATTCAAATGGATGATGACGCCCAAGAAGCAACGTCATGCCAAAAACATACAATCCAGAAAAAAGACCCGTCCAACAAAATAAAAATAATAGTGATTTGGAAAAAACCAATCGAACATTTAAATATTGATATTTTGAAATGGCAATAAAATTACCAATGCAATGAAATAGCGACCAAACAACAACCATAAAACTATACTTCGATGCACCAAAAACCATGGGGTACACAAAATTAGAAATAAACGTCAACAAAAATAATAATGTTAAGGATCCCAAGGAATACATAAAGGGCCGTTTATTGTGGGTTGTTTTAAAATAAACACGGCATAAAAATAACGCCCGAATAAATACATAGGCTAACATCCCCCCCACAAATGGATATAAAAATCCATAACTAAGTTTAAACGATTGCAATATATTCAAGTAACCAACAGGCAATGGATCAACTTGTTGAAATGACGTAACCATATATGGAGTAAGCACCGAGGCCATGGCCACCAACCCCGTTAAACCAGCAAAAACTTTATCCAAACCATCAAATGGATGATGCGCCAAACCTTTGAGTAGAGCATAAATAAACAAATTACCAACACAAGCCGCGGCAAACGTTAAACGAAAATAAATAATATGGGTCGAAAATAATAACGAATAAATTGAAATAATATACATAAATAAACTCGCATTAATCGCCAAATAAAACATGGACACACGACTTCGTTTCATTAAATAAACAGAAATAATACAAAAAAACAAAATAAACAGTAGGGATGAAAGAAATAAAATATGCATTGAGTTTATTCTATCATCGAGCGGGTGCTTGTCTATTTATATTTAAAAAATGCAAGGTTCAAAATGGAAAGTATTGAACCATCACCTTCGAACCACAATAAATCATCCAAGACAAACGTCTTATTCTCAAGGCATCTTGAAAAACGAATTAAATCATCGAATAATCTCTTGTGCTTATCATTAAACTCATCTGCATTATTGTGTCGAAAATAAATCTTTAATGCAGATTGAACACTATCTTCAGCAAATGAATGCCAATGCGTCTGTGGCATATGTTCTAATTGTGACATACGATCTAATAAAGATACAATTGAATCCGTTGTTCGAACATCGCCCATGGGTGGATACTGAGACAGTGATTGAAAACTGGCAACAAACGACTCAGGTTGAATACTACGATGACTTAAACGAGCATAGTTACCTGTGTTGGGATCATATTCAATGTACACGGCATTGGATGGATCAAACGTCTTTCCTGGTGGGGAAAACACCCTACAAGCATTACCCTCAACAATACATAACCCCTTAACAGGCTTATTTTTGACAACCTCATGTAAAATATACAAAGAAGCCACATCACCCGGTTTAAAATTTAATGTTTTTATATCAAAATTAATGTCAATAAATCCCTCATCCTTGATATCCTTGCATGTTGAAAACCCCTCGTTTTGTTTTAATATACGTTTTTGAAACAAAAAATTCTTCGCGTGATCAATGTAAGATGGAAGTTCATGAATTTTTGAACGAATTTCTTCAGAAAATTGATTTTTTTCATTATCAATCAGCAGCTTTAGAACCGACTCAATGCATTGACAAATTGAAAATTCTGAATTTATGCACATTGTTTTGCCGGTGGATGAATCAACACCATAAAGCGCATGAAATGGCGCGTCCCAACCTAACATCCACTCAGAATGACGTGACACAACCACAGGTTGGCCATCCACTTCAAATCGTTTTAAATGCAAATCGTTGGGCGACTGACGGCCACTTGGAGGGAATGGCAAAAGAAAATGTAATGGCAAACAAGCACTTAAACAATTCTCTTGTGTTGAAGAAAGCGCACCCATTATTTTTAAAAAAAGCTTACAAAAATCTTGAGTGGCATTTGCTTTTTTCTCTGTCGAACGGTTTGCATCACTTAAAACTAAAACATGCGTTAAAATCTTCACCAACGCAGACTTCATAAGAAAATAAGCTTCAGATTGACGTAAAAAATCCTCTGAAGGTTGTTTGGATTTAAAGTATTCCTTCAAAATAATAGGGCCATCTATTTCAACATGATGCAAAAAATAGGCCCCTGTTTGAATCCCAGATAAAAGCAATTGAGAAAATAAACCTTCCGTTAAATCGCCCGAAGTACTGGGTAAACCTTTGGCAAGGTACTCGCTCAAAACTGATTTTTTCATTTGCGATAAATACGGCAAGAACCGTTGTAAGAATAGTTGCATATTCCATTGCCCAACTCGACGATAATCTTGATCATTACTTGCAAAAAGAACCAACAAATCAAACCCAAAATGAACATCGATACCCGCCAAACAAAATTGATGATACCGTTCTTGAAGTTGACCAAAAAAAGTTGACACCTTTTCAATATTGAGTTGATCAACATTCACATTCGTCCGATCCGATAGGTGTATGTTCTCTGGGTTTAAAAGTTGATGGTAATTGGCTAAAATAGCATTTACATCATCACAATCAAATGATTTTTTTGAAGCAGGCGCATGGGCGACTATGGCACGAGATAATGCCAACAATCGAAAGGGCGACATAACAACGCGGGAATTTTTTACCGCATTATAAAACCCTGTTAAATTTTTAACATTTAAGTGTGTCCCATATTCGTCAAAAACCTGGTTTTGAAGTGCCTCAACAGCCAATATGAACGCTTCCTCTGAACCATATGTTGCGGATAAAACTTCAACCATCAATTGATACAACTGTATTTGAATATCAAATGCCCAATTTTCCCCAACACCAAAGCGATTAATACACATCAAAAGTTCACGAATTTCAGGAATCCCAGAATCACATTCCACCATCAGCACGCGCAGTGCTTGATACACATCATTTTCTTGAGGATCGTAAAAATCATTCATGAAATTCATAAACTTAGCCAAATTCTCCAAGTCCGCCAAAAAACCCGGCATTTTTGCAAGCACCGCCAAGGTTGAGGATCGTGCCGTTAACCTCAATGGAAATGTCAATTTATAGTTGTCAATTAAATATTTTAGTACCACCTGGTCCATTAAAACGCTCACCCGATTACCTTGCAATTTTGGTGATAAATATTGGCCTTTGTACCGAATACCCCCATCAGATTCAACAGAACCAATAGAAACACCCAATGGAAATGAATGGCCATTCTCACCAACAACAAATGCCATGACGCCCGTTTCAGTATACGAGTCTAAAATTTGGTCAAGGGACTTACCCGAAGTAATAAGGCCAGCTTCCTTTTGAAGATAAGCAATAATCCATTTTAAATATTCCCGGCATTCATTAAATTTAAGATGTGTTAAACCACATTCATTGAATTTACTCAAATCAAGTGTCATAAACGTTAGCTCAATTGCGCCATCATGGGGGTGCGGCACAATCATTGAAACATCCCCAGAAACACATGTTGGAGAAAAGAAAGAAAATGGCACTTGGCGAAACATCCCCCTAAATTCTGGGGCTTGCAATATGGTCCAAACATGGCGCCATGCCCGATCTATAGTCATATTTTTAAAACGATCTTGAGCTTCAGATGTTTCAAACTCAGGGTCTGAGGGTGCCGCTATAATTTTATAAATAATCGTCACTAAAACTAACCAGAGGAATGTTTATTAGAAAGGAACTGATGAAGATGAGACTTCTGCCTCGCATCATACAATGGGCAACTTGTACCTTCTCTCACTCCACGTTGATTAGCCACTAATATCTTAAAAATACTTCGATCAGACGTACCTGAACGGTTTTCCTGTGTTATTGAATTAGGTCCCAAAGTATTTTTCGAAATAGACCTTCCCGTGGATCGAGGTGAAGGGAAAGAGTTTGACGGAGAATCCTCAATCTTCATATCAATCACTTCACATGTCATAGAAGGAAGGTAATCATTCCAGACAGGGGGATAGATCAAGCCTTCACTTGCCCCACTCATAGAAACCGTCTGAGAAGAAATGGATTTAGGTTTTTTAGGTTCAGGGAGAGGCCCTTTAGCAGTTTCCCCACTGGTGCGAAAGAGACCACTAAAACACAACTCCATACTTACCCCTCCCCTAACATTTGAATTGATTGAAACACATGGACATATTAGCACTTGCAATATTTTTGTCAAGAAGGTATGAATTAAATGAAATAACATAAAGTTACATATATTTAGATCGATAATAAGGTCATGAATCACGAGAAATCACCGACGATCATATCCTTTGATAATCCAGTGGAAAATAGAAAAATGATCGAAACCATTTTGGAAGATCTGATTCATTTTGACGATTTGAAACGGCTGTTGGATGCCCAGAAATTAATTCAACAATTGCTCAATGCCTATGTCATAACGTCGACCACCGAAGCAACCAATAACACATTGCCCAAGATGCCAGAGCTGCATACCTTGGTCAAAAATCACATAAAAAAGGGTATTATGAAACTCAATGACGAGGAATTAAAAAAGATTCAAATCATGCATGACGCAATTGCCGAAATGATTGTTATCCATAAAAAAGTATCACGCACAAAAAAGAGCTTCCAACAAAAGCTCACCAAGGAAATACAAGCTGAAAATACAACGCTATGGAGCCACATGATCGAATGGTTATCCAAACAATTGGACGAACTGGTTACCGAAGAAAAGATTGGCCATAAGGCATTGTTTCAATTAACCAATGACTGGGTCATCAACAGTAAAAATGAATTAACCCAGGCGTTGGAAACCTCCGTAAAAGACATATTGCATTCATTGGTCAATAAAAACATAATATTAGCTAAAATCAATGCCGCGGATGGATGGAAAAACACCATTTTGAACTATGGCATCAAAGACAACCCTTTAATTCCAGCCATCGAAAAAGAAATCAAAGAAGATCTAAAAAATATCACCAATCACTACGATGCCCCATTTATTGACACATTTTCAGGGGAATTATTCACGCGATGCTACAAACAATTATTGGCACCTGCCCCAAAAAAAGATGCTACCAATACCATTAAAGAACTCATTGGGGGTATCAATCTTGAATTACTCAAAAAAGATCAATGGCCAGAAGATATCCAAGCATTGGTAGATGCTGAATTGCTGACATTTTTGGAAACCATGTGCAAGGAGTCACCAAATATTCAGGCATATGCAAAGAAAAAACCCCAAACATTTCACACCATCGCCAACCATAACGAGCTCACCGACAAACAAAAAAAAAGCATTCAAAAAACATATTTCAAATTGGTTCGATCGAGTAAAAAGTATCAAAAGGTTCTGCACCACTGTGAAGAAAAAATCAACATGAAATCCCAGGATCCAAACACCCTCATTCGACAGTTGTGCCAAACCCTTGAAATGGTCCATCATGAATACCTACCATTTCTAACCTCCTTGGTGCAACAATACCAACAGGCATTGCAATCCAAAAAAGACGGGGACCGTAAAAAAATGATCGATCAATATGCAAAACAAATGGGCAGAAAACAAGCCATTAGTAAAACCATTGAATTAAGCCGTTACATCACTCGCTTCCTTGAAAAAAATCCGTCGTCCAATCAACTCAAAGACAGTGATTGGGTCAACAATTACAGTAAAACAATGGCATCAACGCTACAAAGTGCCTGCCAACCATGGTTAGAAAAAAATTGGACCGATGACTTAAATCACATCATTGAGATACTGGGCATTAAAGTTAAACCGTCCACCACAAAACGATCCAGCGAACCCGTACCATCAGCCCCATCAACATCCGTATCAACAATGGTCACAAAACAACCAATGATTGAACCAGAAAAAATAGAATCCAGATTAAATAATCCAGCCTAATTCAATTTTTGAAAAATCATAATGGCACGGGTTAAATCACCAAACTTATTTTTAATTGGCAATATGGTTAAATGAACAAACTCCGTTTCTCGAAGGGTTAATTTTATATCGGTTAATTTCTGATCATTCATTAACGAGGTATGCAAATGCTCCAAAATGGTGACATCATTGATGTAACGCGATAACGCCTCGCCAATAATCTCACCTGGAATCAATCGCAATAACTCTTCGGCTTGATGGTTGATATGGGTCACGACTTTATCTTGATTGACAAAAATAACCCCTTCAGAAATGACATTAATTAGGGCCTTAATGCTGGTAATTTCCATGGATATCCGAGAGGATTTCATTTGATCAAAACTTTTAAATAACGAAAACATTTGGTTCGCATTTTCGGAGATGTCTTGAAATAAATCTTTGGATTGAAATTCCTCCAGATTAGGGATCAGCTTCTTTCGAGCAATGGCATATTTAAAATGATTATTAAACCGCGTCAAAAAATACTTCAAATCAAAATACATAAGCATCAATAAGAAAACACTTAACATTGCTCCCCAAATAAAAAACCAGACAAAATCACCTTTAAAAATACTGATTGGAACCCTGACATTTAGGGCATCTTGCAAAATGGACAGTACACGATTCGAAAATAAATAAAAAGAAATATAAAACGACACAAAAATAAGCCCCGACATCAATAAGTACTTCCAAAACAAAGGAATTCGATCAAACAAACGTCTCATAACTCTTCCCCTATTTTAATAAACGTCTCAATGTGTTCATCAGTTCCCAAAATAACCAAAACATCGGACTCTTGAAGCGGATCTTCTGGATCTGGGATATCGGTCATTCGAATTTCATATTGAACATCCCCTTGATCATCCACATGAGGAATCATGCGTTTTATACCGACCACATTAATTTTATAATTGCGACGTATGTCCAACGCCATTAACGTTTTTCCTATAAAAAAATCCGGCACACGAATTTCCATTAATGAATGACGTTCTGAAATCTGAATGTAACGGCCAATTTTCCCCGAAGCAAGACTGGACGATAACTGTTCACCCATTTCTTCTTCAATATTAATGATTCGGTTTTCTGGAATACCCATGGACATGAGAATGCTTTCTTGCAAATGATTAATGCTTCGAACATAAATATCGGCCACCCCCAATTTTTGAAGCAATGCCGTGGTCAATAAACTGGATTGAACATTGGTTCCCATGGAAACAACCGCAATATCAACAGTATCAACATTCACTGAGCGCATGGCCTTTTCATCGGTCGCATCCAACACAACCGCAAAATTGACCAGTTCTTTAATGTCATCCACCGGGTCCGAATGAATATCAATGGCAATCACATCGTACCCTTTTTGACTTAAACTAATGGCCAATTGGATGCCAAATTTCCCTAAACTAATAACCGCCACTGACTTTTTCATCTTGATTATCCTACCATATATATATTAATCGATCATTTTTATCCCAACAATACATGCTCATCGGGCAATTTGTACTTGGCGGGTTTTGGACGGCGGGTCAACGCAATGGCCAACGTCAAAGGCCCAACACGTCCAAAAAACATTAAAAATACAATCACCAATTTTCCGATTACTGAAAGATCCGACGTAACCCCCAAAGAGAACCCTACCGTTGCAAACGCTGAAACCGATTCAAACAATAACGGAAAAAATGCAATGGTTTCAGTGGTCAGTAGAATAAAAAATGACACACATACGATAAAAAAAGCCATGGTAAATATGGCCAATGCTTTAAAAATTAATTGATGTTTGACGTGGCGATCAAACACGTGAATATGCTCTCGGCTTCGAATGGTTGAAATAAGGGCCACCACCAACAAACCAAAGGTCGTGGTTTTAATTCCACCACCGGTGGACCCTGGGGATGCACCAATAAACATCAAAATCAACAAAAACCACATGGACGCCATGCTATATTGGGTCATATCTTGCATGGAAAAACCGGCCGTTCGAGCCGATATGGAATGAAAAATGGCCATATCCAAAGACATATCACCAGAACCAAACATTAATGATTGAAAGTAGAGCACCAAAACCCCCAAAAGAATGAGAGTAAAACTCACATAAAGCACCATTTTTGTTTGCAATTTTAATCGCGAACGATCCTTCACAATCCATCGATGGTACAGCTCAAAAATCACAGGAAAGCCAATCCCTCCCAAAAAAATCAAAGTAGAGAAAGTGGACACAGAAACCCACGAATGTGAAAAAACAGCCAAGCTATCCGAAAACAATGAAAACCCCGCATTGCAAAATGCGGACACGGAATGAAACAATGAATAAAACAATCGTGCCTTTATGCTCGATACATGATCGCCAACCGCTGAAAAAATAAGGCAAGCCCCCATAAGTTCAACCACAAATGTCACAAAAAAAATGGATCGAATAATCCCAAAGGTTTCCTTCATGCTCTCGGTGGACCAGCCTTCTTGAAATTCCTGGGACTCTGAGCTCAAAAATCGTTGATTTAATGAAATCGTCACAAGGGCATAGAATGTCATAATCCCAAGCCCCCCAATTTGAATCAAAATCAGCAAGATCATTTGACCAAATATCGTCAACTGGGTGCCAACATCAAACACCGACAAACCGGTCACGCAAACCGCTGAGGCCGCCATAAATAACGCATCAATAAAGGGAATAGTCCCCTTGTGCGAAAATGGCAACATTAAAAAAACAGCCCCCAACAAAATAACCAAAATAAACCCACCAACAAACGATTGCGTCGGATTGGAACGCAGTGGTTCAAATAAAAACGACAAATGCTTCACTCGGGTCACAGCAATAATTAACAAGATGCCTTGCTGAATGCCCAAATTAATATCAATGATCGGCAGTTGAACACCGTTGTAATTTAATATGGGTAAAATGGACAATAGGCCTAAAAACAAACGCTTATAACCAAAGGATTTAACCGGGCGAATAATTAATCGTATCAATGAATCCAAAAAAAGAAGCAGAAAGATAAAATAGTGCACGTCATCAAATAATTTAAACGACGACATACTGAGCATAAATAAAAGCTCAATAAATAACGTAACATAAACAAGAACAGATAGAATGCCCGACCCAATATTAAGAATAGAGCGAAACATCACAATCATTGACTGCCGATAATGGCACCCAACCCGCGAAGTTTTTGAGGCAAATCATGGTAGCCACGTCGCAAATGATTCAAGCCATACACAGAGGTTTCACCATCCGCAACCAAACCAGCAATAATCAAAGCCGCACCGGCACGCAAATCCGTAATCTTTACCTCCGCACCATACAATTGATCCACCCCTTCGATAATGGCCTGACGTTGATCAACTCGGATATTCGCACCCATGCGCATGAGTTCATTCACATGCATGAAGCGATTTTCAAAAATGGTTTCCGTAACAACACTGGTACCAGTAGAAATGCACAACAAGGACATAAACTGCGCTTGCATATCGGTTGGAAAGCCAGGAAAAGGCAAGGTTTCAATATCCACACTACTAAGTCGTTTTTCGCCACGAACACGAATGCCATCGGCCAATACATCAACTTCAGCCCCGGCTTCTTTCAATTTACGAATCAAGGGCTCAATGTGATCGGGGCACGCACCATCAATAAACACATCCCCTTTGGTCACGGCAGCCGCAATCATTAATGTCCCCACTTCCACCCGATCCGGAATAATTGAAAAATCCTGACCCTTCAACTCTGTTTTACCGTCAATATGAATCGTTGATGACCCGGCCCCGGTCACATTGGAGCCCGCCGTATTCAAAAAGTCCGCCAAGTCCACAATTTCAGGTTCTTGGGCGGCATTTTCGATGATGGTTGTGCCCTCTGCTAGGGTGGCCGCCATCATAATATTTTCAGTGGCGCCAACGGAGGGAAAATCCAAATAAATACGATTTCCTTTTAAATGATTCGTCATCATTTGAACAAACCCATGTTCAATGCTGACATCCACCCCCATGGCCTTAAACCCTTTTAAGTGAATGTCCAGCGGCCGTGTACCGATGGCACACCCCCCGGGCAAGGGCACCTTGGCAAACCCTGTGCGTGCCAAAATTGGGCCCGCCACAAAAAATGATGCCCGCATGGCCGTCACCAATTCATAAGGGGCAATGTGACGAATTTTTCGGT
>DBHX01000043.1 GCA_002296285.1 bacterium UBP8_UBA817 | reverse complement strand
ATTAATGATTTTAATTCCATTCCATGGAACAGGGTTGTGAGAGGCTGTGATTGCAAATCCACCCGCCGCCATGGTCTGGCGAACCATTTGCTGAACGGTCGGTGTGGGCACTTGACCAATGTAGACAATATCCCGACCACATAACTGACAGATGGACATCACCAATTGTGATATGGCAGAGTGAGAGGTTCGGGTATCGCCTCCAACAATAATTTTTCCTTCCGGACACCATTTTAAAAACGCCCGAACGAACGGTTCAAGGGTATGCACCGTCATATGCTCACCAATAATTCCCCTTAACCCAGAGGAAGAAATCATTAATTTTGACATTATTTTCTCCAATTCTTACTGAATTTATTTTATCATTTTATAGTTTTTGGCAAAAGTGCATTCAAACATACTCAATCCCACGTTATACTGATTCATATGAACTCATTTTTGTATCATATCTGGTATTGGAGTGTTACGGCAATCTGTGTTTCTTCGCACTTTTTCATTGCACTACTCTGCATTTTTACCCCCAACTTTTTTAAGAATCATCGAAAACTATCGAAGTTGTTTATTATCATTATTGCAAAATCCATGAAATTAAAGGTGATCACTCACGGTGCTCACCATATTCCAAAAGATCGCGCATGTATTTTTATGGCCAACCATACCAGCCTTATTGATATTTTGGTGATGGTGATTGGTGTTCCCTATCACTTTAATTTTATCGCAAAAAAGGAATTATTTTGGGTGCCATTTATTGGGCTAGACATGGTTTTTGGTGGTGACTTTTTAATTGATCGAAAGAATCCTAGACAAGCAAAAAAATGCCTTAATAAAGTAGAAAAGCGACTTAAAAAAGGCTGGAACATGTTGATTTTCCCTGAAGGTACCCGGTCAATGACTGGCGAATTATTGCCATTTAAACGTGGCGCATTTAAATTGGCCGTTGATTCTGGCGCCTCAATTATTCCTTGTTATATTGATGGTAGCAAAAAGATTGTTCAAAAAAAATCCCTTAAAGCCTCCCCTGGGGATGTTCACATTCATTTTGCCCCCCCCATTGAACCCGACCGCTCACTCGAACCCAAGAAAAACATTGAATCCCTAATGGACATCACGTTTCAGAATATTCAAGACATGAAAGATCAGCCCAGGGATTAACCCGATCGAAATTCCAGTATCAATTCTTTTTTTCAATCATGAATATCCCTTTTTCCGTCCAAAAATTGGTGAATCTTAATGGGAACATCAATCGTTGAAATTTAAACTTTGCCAATGGAATTTCTTTGAGAATGTTGATGTTATTTTCAGCACATAGTTTTCGAAAATCTTTGATGGTAATCACCCGAATATTGGGGGTATTGTGCCATTCATGGGGCAGTTGCTTTGTTTTTGGAGAATACCCTTTGGTTAATAAATGAAACCGCACTTTCCAATGACCAAAATTTGGAAACGTTACGATGGCCTTCTTTGATACACGGCACATCTCATGAATCACATCAATGGGATTCATCACTTGTTGCAATGTTTGCGATAAAATCGCGATGTCAAATGTACCATCATCAAATTGTTTCAATCCATCCAAAATATCTCCCTGATACACAGGGATCCCTCGCCCCATGGCCACCAGAACTTCTTGAAAATTTTGCTCAATACCATACCCATCACATGATTTTTCATGAATGAGCTCATTGAGTAACACACCACCCCCACATCCCAAATCAATGACCTTTGACTTTTTTTTGATTTGATTAAACAATATGGTTTCGTATAATTTCATAAGCTATCCAAAAAACATTTTATCACTTGTTTGGTTTCGTCTGAATCAATTAAAAATGTATCGTGGCCATAATCAGAATCAATTTCAACATAACTCACGTGCTTGTTTAGTTTCATCAATTGATAGGCCAAGGCCTTGCTTTGATTCGCTGTATAGAGCCAGTCGGAGGTGATTGCCATCACCAAAAACTTGGCCGATGAATGACCGATGGCTTTCTCAATGGATCCATAAGATCGCTCGAGATCAAAATAACTCACCGCCTTTGTTAGGACCAAATAGGCATATAAATTAAATCGTCCTAAAAATTTTTCCCCTTGATAGTTTAAATAACTTTCAATTTGAAATTCTGGTTCCAAATGATATTGATACGCATCGCTATGTTGCAAATTCCTTGAAAACTTTTGCTCCATGGCCTCTTCCGATAAATATGTGATATGCCCCAATTGTCGGGCCACTGCTAATCCAGCTTCACCATGCCCTGACTTTAATTGCTCCATAATGGATTTACGGCCCACAGAATCAAATGCTACGGCCAATGGGCTTACCTTTGTTGTGGACGCAATTGGAACACACGATTCAATGAGCTCTGACGCTTGTGCCACCCATTCAAGGGCCTGCATCCCCCCCATGGAGCCCCCAATGACCATTTTAATCTTATTGATTCCTAGATGGCCAATGAGTTCACGTTGCACCCTCACCATGTCCGCAATGGTGACCACTGGAAAATCCAACAAATAAGGGGTGTTGGTTTTTGGGTTGATGGATGCCGGACCAGTTGTTCCAGAACATCCGCCCAGTGCATTGGTGCAAATCACAAAATACTGATTGGTATCAATGGCCAAACCTGGGCCAACAATTTTTGGCCACCATTCCATGGCGTTTGATGACCCCGTTAACGGATGACAAATTAAAATAACATTGGTCTTCGCTGCATTTAGTTCACCAAATGTATGATAGGCAATGGTAATCTCTTCCAAATGCCGACCACTATCCAAGGAAATTTTATGAGCATCGGCTATTTTAAATTGTTGTTGTGTCATACGAAAAATAATATCCCCAGTCCCCCAAGTAATATCCGATACACGCCAAAGACCAATAAGCCCTGCCGATTAATAAACGCTAGAAACCAACGCATGGTTAGATAGGCCACCACAAAAGAGATGCCCATCCCCAAGGCAATCCAGGCAAGCTCAATGGCCGTAAAGGATGACCAAGCGTTCAACAAATCATAACCCACCACCACCACCATGACAGGCACTGCGATGATGAATGAAAATGAGGCGGATGTGACACGGTTTAAGCCACCAGCCAAGCCACCTAAAATAGTCATGGCAGACCGGCTCATTCCTGGCCACAGGGCCAAACACTGCCATAGTCCAACAATCAATGCTTGGCGAAGGCTTACCGATTCTTTGTGATCATCGGTCGCCGTGGTGGGCACTTTTTTGTCAGCAATGATCAACCCCACCCCACCAACAATTAATCCCCAAAAAATAACGTCGGGTGAAAACAATACGGCTTTGATCACATCTTTCAACACGTATCCCATCATCAATATGGGCAAAACGGCCAACGCTATCACCACCGTTTCCTTGGATTTAAACTGCTTAATTCGCTCACTAAAATACGATGGAAACAGGAAAAAAACAGCACAAATGGCCCCCAACTGAATGGCAATGTCAAACACCTCATAAAATGCTTTATCCATATTTAGATAGTCACTAACAAGAATTAAATGCCCCGTTGATGAAATGGGCAAAAATTCAGTCACCCCCTCAATGATACTGAGTAAAACAACCTTAAAGAACATGCTCAATGCCCTGTGTTTGATCGATGGATGGTTTAATTGGATTTAAAAACGACGACACAATCAGCCCAAAGGCGATCACAATCGTTGCAAATAATACAAAGAGTTTTTTCTTCTCCGTTTTATTTAAGGTGATCCAATTAAGGCGCCCTTGAAGTAACTGCACCAATGGATTAACAAAGGATATCTGATAAGAAGCCCTGCAGGATGGGCAGGTGACATTCAGTGTTTTCCCTGGTTTCACTGGAAATCGAAACTTGGTCTGACACTGGGTGCAAACCATTACCTTTTTTGGCGTAAACGTATTGAGCCATTGCTTCATTTGGTTTTTTTCACGCATTGGATGTTCAAATCAATATCAATAAAATTATCCACAACCAATCCCCCGTTGTCCATTTTCTTTGAATACATAATGCCATACTCTTTTCGGTTAATTCGAATTTGGCCAATTAATGCCAACCGCTCCTGTCCGAACCCATCAACCATTGGCTCGAGCAATGTAAATGGGATGGACACCTGATTGGTAATGCCATGAATTTCCAAATCACCAATTGCAACGTAGCCCACATCATTTTTACGGATTTGTTTGGATTTAAACCGAATGTAAGGGTACTCGGCCACATTAAAAAAATCATCCGATCTTAAATGCGCATCACGTTTTGCGTTGTTGGTATCAATGCTTGATGCATCAATTTGACCAACGATGCTGGTTGGTTCACCATTATCCAAGCTCACTTGGCCATCAAATGCATTGAATTGCCCCTGAACAGCACTTAACATCATGTACTTTACCTTGAACCCGACGGTTGAGTGCACCGAATCCACGCTAAAACCACTGGCAAACAGTGATGTGCTCACAAGCATGGCCATCCACAAACTTAATATTTTCATGACATCTCCATTTAGTTTTATGATTAGTACCATTCTATACCAGGGGTTATGTGTTTGTCTCTAGTAGACTTTTGTTTGTTTTGGCATTTAAACTAAACCTATGTCCATTTACTTTTGTAATGATTGCAAAGAGGCTTTTTTACCTGAAAAAACCACCACCGATGGGCGGAAACTATTTTGCAGCAAATGCAATGTTCCATTAATTAATTTGGGAAGTGAGCACGGAAGAATTAGTTTGCAAGCCCACATTGAATCACAACAACGAGTGAGTAGCGATGATCTGTACCATCAATTTTCTCTGATCCAAGCCAAGCACTACAAAACACCAAAAAAAGACACCATCCTTATTGATTGCGAAGCCAAGCTGGCCATTAATCCACTCAACACCGAAGCCCTCTTTACGTTGGCCCAATGGTATTACGCTCAAGGGCTTTCGGCTGAAGCATTGGCCATTGCCAAACAAATCATTTCCATTGATCCGTCCTTTAATCAAGCCCATGATTTAATCAGTAAAACCGAGCGCAATGCCTTCAATACACCCGCGGCCCTTCCAGATGATGTCCCCACCTTGGAATCCATGGCCTTAAACTTTGTGAAGACAAAACAATTTGAACAAGCGGAACCGATATTGAAGAAAATTTTATCCCAGGATGGAAAGCACGTTGCCGCACGCCGATATTTGGCGGATATTTACACGGAACAAGGCTTATTCAATGAAGCCATCCACCAGCTCAACAGGTTGTCTATGCAGTACCCGGATGACGATCGCATTTTATTTAATTTGGCCGTTGCATGCTATAATGCCAAAGACATGCCTCGCGCCATGAGCAATTTAAAAGCGGCGTATAAACTCACCAAAGACGATGATTTAAGAGAAGAGATCAGGCAATTCATGGCCCACCTTGATCAATTTGAAGAGTAATATTTTTCCTGAATTTATGATTTAGAACCATTTTACATGCCGCTTTTTTTTGAGATGTCACCATGTTTTTTGCAACACACCGGTTTGCAACACCCCATTTATGGCATCTCAATATTTTTCAATTGATAAGATTCACATCGTTTGATACAATTTTTTTATTGTTGGGGTGTAGCCAAGCGGCAAGGCAGCGGGTTTTGGTCTCGCGATCGTTGGTTCGAATCCAGCCACCCCAGCCA
>DBHX01000003.1 GCA_002296285.1 bacterium UBP8_UBA817 | reverse complement strand
ATCGCTTCGACCATGTCACGATCTTCAACCAAGGGGGATCAAGTCAAAGGGATGACTGGTGCTGGAACCCGTGCGTTAATTTCTTTTTTGAAAAATTACACCGCGGCATGATACTTAAGTTAATGAACGAGTTTGAGTCTGACTTAATGTCATACTCTCCAAATCCATCCATTTCTGTTGATGCCCAAAATAATGTTGTTCGAGAGGCATTGATGCATCCCCATATTTTTTCAAAAAATGGTTCGCTGGGTGAGGCTACACCCATGACCATGGGGATTGTGTTTTCTGGTGGGCCTGCACCCGGTGGGCATGATGTATTGTGTGGTATTTTGTCTCACTTAAGGCCCAATGATCGGTTGATTGGCTTTTGCAATGGTCCGGGAGGACTACTAAAGGGGCAATATAAAGAAATTTTTAAGCAGGATATGCAACTCATTGAAGGGTTGGGTGGGTTTGACTTTTTAGGAACCGATCGAACAAAAATTAGTACGGATGATCAATTTTCTCGTGTTCAAGAGGTGGTGAAGTCATTGGGTATTCGTGTTTTGATTGTTGTCGGAGGGGATGACTCCAATACCAATGCTTTATTTTTATCGGATGTATTGTATGGGATGTGTAATGTTATTGGGGTTCCTAAAACCATTGATGGGGATTTGGTAATGGATCCTTATTTGCCCATCACCTTTGGCTTTCACACGGCAACCCAGCATTATGCTAGCTTGGTTCAGCAACTATTTATTGATGCTGTAGCTACTCGCAAGTACTGGCATGTTGTTAAGTTGATGGGACGAGCGGCGTCCCATGTTACCTTGGAAGTGGCCAATCAAGTGTGCCCCAATGCCTGTTTGTTGTCGGAGGAGATTCTGCAAAAAAAATGGGGGTTTATTGAAGTTGTGGATTATTTTTCAACCGTTATTATTGATCGATTGGCGGCGGGCAAACCTTATGGGGTGATTATTTTTCCCGAAGGAATTGTGGATGTTGTTCCAGAACTTAATGCTTACGTTGATGGGAATGTGGATCCAATCAATCATGCGCTCGCATCTATTGGTGCTCGTCCGATTTCCTTGCCTGAGGTGTCTGAAGATTCTCATGGCAATAAGAACATGTCATTTTTGGATACAGAAACGATTTTTATTGATGCTATTTATGCGTATCTGAATCATCAGGGATCGAGTGACTCATCGATTCAAATGCTGGCTCATTTTTTTGGATACACGGGCCGTTCTGAAAACCCAAGTTCTTTTGATTCGTTGTATTCATTGCTATTGGGAAAAACAGCGTATGAGTTGGCATTGTCGAATATTACGGGAGTGATTGTTGGGTGTGAATTTTCTTCTAAAACGGTGAGGCCGTTGGGCATTCCATTGCTATCCATGGTGACTTTTGATGATCAGCGACAACGTTATGTTATTCAGAAACAATTGGTGTCTCACACGTCGACCAATTTTCAATTGTATTTAAAAAACAAAGCGAGTTGGGTTCAACAAGATATCGGGTTTCCTCGAAAAGAAGTGTTTGAAATTCCTAACCGAGTTCATCTAGACTATTTAAATGAGGAGTTAATCGAATGAAAAGTGTTCAATCAATACATTGGGATTTATCGGAATTGCATGATTCAACATCGGTGGACACGGCGACCCCACGCATTGATGATATTGAACAACGGGCCAATGAATTTTCAGATCAATATAAAGGGCGAGTGTCCAACTTAACGGCGTCTGAAATTCATTCAGCATTAAAAAACTATGAGCTGATACGCTCTGATTTGTATCAAATCAGTCAATTTGCACATCTAAACTATTCTGTTGATATCCAAGATGCTGAGATTTTAAAATTTGTTTCATTGATTGATGAACGTGCGTCAAAAATTTCAAATATTTTGTTGTTTTTCTTTTTAGAGGTTGGGCAAGTTCCCAAGGAAACCTTGGACCACTGGTGCGATGATTTCATCAATGAACCCTATCGGTATGTGTTGGTTCAGGCGGTTGATAAGAATCAATATCGGTTAACTGAGAAAGAAGAGCAGCTCATTAATTTGAAAGATTTAACGGGCATTGATGCATTAAGAAAAATGTATGGCGAACATACGTCTAGATATGAGTTTAAATTGACTGTGGATGGTCAAGAAAAAGTGATGAATGGGTCAGAATGTCGAGCGCTTCGGTATCATGACGATCCCAATGTTCGACGGGATGCCATGCAATTGTTTTTTGAGCGCTATCAAACGGATGAGCATATTATGGTTCACTTGTTTAATTCAATTATTAAAGATTACAATATTGAGCGAATTCATCGAGGATATGATGCCCCTATTTCAGGCATGAATATTCACAATGATTTGCCCAACGAGTTGGTTCATAAATTGCATGAATTGACGACTGAATCGAATGTTTTGGTTCAACGTTATTATGCATTGAAACAGCAAATTTTAGGTCTAGACCAAATGACTTTGGCGGATATTTATGCCCCCATGCAACATGATGTGCCAACCATATCTTGGGAAAGTGCCAAACAAACAGTTTTGGAGAGTTTTCAACAATTTGATGATCAATTTTATGAGTATGCCAAGGATATGTTTGACTCAAATCGAGTGGATGTTTTTCCATCAAAGGTAAAGCGAGGTGGTGCATTTTGTTCCAGTTCCAGACCCGAAATTCGCCCGTATGTTATGTTGAATTATTTAGGTAAACAACGCGATGTGGCCACATTGGCCCATGAATTGGGGCATGCGATTCATGCTTACTTTTCATCCAATCAACCCTTGGTGAATTATCATGCGATATTACCGGTATGTGAAACCGCCTCGGTTTTTTGTGAAATGTTGGTGGTTGATGCATTAAAAAAGTCGGCCACATCAAAGCAAGAAAAAATGGTGTTATTAGCGACAAAGCTTGAAGATATTTTCGCAACATCTCATCGACAAAATATGTTTTCATGTTTTGAGCAACGGATTCATGATAAAATCTCGTCATCTCGACTGTCGGCCCCAGAATTGTGTGAAATTTATGCCCAAGGGTTGAAGGATATGTTTGGTGATTCTGTTAAGATTCCAAAGGAGTACCATTGGGAATGGGCCACAATTCCTCATATGTTGGATGTTCCATTTTATGTGTACTCGTATAATTTTGGTAATTTACTGGTTTTGGGTTTGTATCAACTTTATTTAGATGAAGGGCAAGCATTTATTCCAAAATTGAAACGAATTTTATCGGCAGGATCCTCCAAGTCTCCGGTGCAATTGATGAGAGATGAGGGGATTGATATCTTATCGTCGGATTTTTGGCAGGGGAGCATTGCTTATATTGAATCGATTTTGGATGAGTTACAGTTAACGATATCAATGGATTAATATGTCAAAAAAATCGGCGGTTTTAACCATTTCAATTTGGGATAACCAAGTTCGCTTATCGTTGATTGGTAAAAACATGTTAGTGATTGATCATGAGTCATTTAAATTTTCAATGAATGTGGATGATATTGGCATTCGCAATATTGATGCATTTGAGCTGGTGTATTTTATACGTACAGGGATTCAGAAAATGGTGACTCGCCAATCGGTTGGTATTGAATCCATTGGACTGGCCATCATGCCTGGTTATTTAATGGCATGGGACCGAGAGACATGCACGCCGATCACACCATGTCTCCTGCCCAATAATAGTTTGCCTTCGCATCAGTATCAGGAATTTAAATTTTCCTCGTTTTCTAATTTATTGGGTCAAATAGATCAGCAATCAAATATTCCGAATGTTGCTTTGAACTGTTGGGTATTGTCTCGGCAAATTAAAAAGCCCTATCCAAGTGGGCTCATCATTAGTGGGTTGGATACATGGCTAAATTATTTAATGTCCGGGTATACGGATCATGGGTTGTTGGCCTGCCCTGATATTATGTCGGAGCTAACTTTTTCGCCATCTGATTGGGATGAGCCACTGTTAAAATCTTTGGGGTTTCATTCAGAATTTTTTCCACGACTGGGGCGAGTTGATCAATTGGAAACTCGGGGGTTCTCTCCCCTTGACGATGGAATT
>DBHX01000061.1 GCA_002296285.1 bacterium UBP8_UBA817 | reverse complement strand
TAGGACATCAGGTTTTCATCCTGGCAACCGGGGTTCGATTCCCCGTGGGACTACCACATATTGAGCATCTTTACCTAATTTAATTCCAGTCTGTAGCTAGCACATCTATCCCTTCAATAATTTCAATAAATCTAACTCAAAAAAAACTGTTTCGAATTTGGTGACATTATTGTTGGCAGCTCAATTGCCTTCAAATGCATCTAGTGTCTATAAGTCAGCGACTTTAACACCAGCAACAAATCCAACTTTTGTACCTCTTCAACAGGTTTAAAATCCATTTGTTGATGATAAGTTTTCAATGAATACGAATAATGGTGCCAAGGTGGACTGTCTCCAACAAATAAAGTCCTTTTGTTCTGATTTTGATCGTTGCGTACAAATGAAGATTTCCAGATCCTAGAATGTGAGCTTCATTTACTTAAGTCGTGGGTTGTTTTTTGTTACTATTAAGTCATGGTCATTATTCGATTAATCATACATTACTTATTACTGGGGACGGGGATAACATCACCGTATGAAGATGAATTTTCGACGGATGATTCTTAATGGCTCTCGTATTAATTCTTTAATTAAATAAAATTACTGAATGAATAAAGTTTCCTTCTTTAAAAGTCTTGGGCGTTTACTTTTCTTGCAAGACGTTTTTAAATGGGGATGCATTGAGTATTGCCGCTGAAACTTTTCCGGATAAATTGAAAGTGAATTTTTAAATAACTAAAAAGGGCAGCTCATGATGTTCAGCATAGTTCCAATTTAAAAAATATTGTGATTACTGATAAAAAGGTTCCTGTTAACTAATACGTGAAGATTGACTCTTAGCGATTATTTTAAAAATTTGAGTTTTTTTGTTAAACTGTAAATAATAACTGAAGTTAGGTGATTAAAAATGACAAAAAAATCTCAAACTGCTGCAAAATCATTGATGGATGCGTTGGAAAAATTAGGTGTTGAGTATATCTTTGGGTATCCAGGTGGTGCAGCAATGCCAATATTTGATGCATTGTATGATTCGAAGATTAAATTAATCTTGGTTCGGCATGAACAAGGAGCGACTCACATGGCTGATGGCTATGCACGTGCGACTGGCAAGCCTGGGGTTTGCTTGGTCACTAGTGGTCCAGGTGCGACAAATACAGTCACTGGTTTATTAACGGCACAAATGGATTCTGTGCCGTTAATCGTTATTAGTGGACAAACCATTTCGCCAATGTTGGGTAAGGATGCTTTTCAAGAGGCGGATGTGTTCGGCATTACAGCGCCAACCGTCAAGCATAGCTATTTGGTTAAATCACCCAATGATGTGCCACGTGTGGTAAAGGAGTCGTTTCATATTGCGACAACTGGACGACCGGGTACCGTTGTGATCGATATGCCAAAAGATGTGTCCAGTGCAGAATGCGCCGTCACTTTTGATGAGGCCCAAATGGATCTTCCTGGTTACGAAGCCTCACCAACCTATGATTTTTCGAATATAGCAGCA
This sequence comes from bacterium UBP8_UBA817, assembly GCA_002296285.1. Taxonomy (GTDB): domain Bacteria; phylum Margulisbacteria; class Marinamargulisbacteria; order UBA817; family UBA817; genus UBA817. The sequence continues at coordinate 11,550 of DBHX01000061.1, read as the reverse complement.
ATGGCCAAGTTAATTCAGGCATCAGAGAAGCCATTGTTATTGGTGGGGCATGGGGCCATTATTTCCAAGGCGTCCAAGGAAGTATTGGCCTTGGCTGAAACCTTGCAGGCACCAGTGGTGACGACCAAGTTGGGCAAAGGGGTGATTCCTGAGACGCATTCATTGGCGTTGGGGATGCTGGGCATGCACGGTACGGTGGTCGCAAATCGTGCGGTTGCAGGTTGTGATATGATTTTTTCGATTGGTAGCCGTTGGGATGATCGAATTACGCCTGCTGATATTAGTAAGTTTTGCCCTGGTGCAACCAAACTTCACATTGATGTTGATCCGGCTGAAATAAATAAAATTGTCATGCCAGATTGCTCGATCGTTGCGGATGCCAAGCAGGCCTTAAAAAAACTTATACCTAAAATAAAGCCACTTAAAACGAAAGCGTGGCTGGATTATTTGAATAAAGAACGAAAAAAGCACCCGTTATCGTATAAAATCCATGGTGGTTTAAAAGCTCAACATGTAATTGACGAACTATGGATCCAAACCAAAGGGAATGCATTGGTGACCACAGATGTCGGTCAGCATCAAATGTGGGCGGCACAGTTTTACCGAAATAATAAATCCAACGGCTGGATCAGTTCTGGTGGGGCAGGTACCATGGGGTACGGGGTACCCTCTGCGATCGGCGCTCAGTTGGGATGCCCCAACGATACGGTATTATCGATTAGTGGCGATGGTGGTTTTCAAATGATGATGTGTGAGCTGGCAACGGCGTTCATTCATAAATTGCCCATTAAATTTGTGGTGATTGATAATAAATATTTGGGAATGGTTCGTCAGTGGCAGGAGTTGTTTTTTGATGATCGCTTGTCAGGTGTAGACTTGGAAGGTAATCCTGATTTTGTTAAGTTGGCGGAAGCCTTTGGCATTAAAGGCATTCGAATCAAGCGCCCTGCAGATGTTAAGAAGAAGATTAAAGAAGCGTTAGATTATAAAGATGGCCCTATTTTGATTCATGCGGAAGTTGTCAAACAAGACAATGTGTTTCCAATGATTCCAGCAGGTGGTGCGGCATCTGATATGCTCATTGAACGACCAAAGAAAAAAATGGCAAAGCCGAAGGGGAGTACGTAATATGTCTCAAGAAAGATTGCATACCATCAGTTTATTTGTGGCCAATAAGCCCGGCGTTTTATTGCGGGTTACCATTGTGTTTGCTCGCCGTGGATTTAATATTGAATCTTTGGTCGTGTCTACTGCGTTTGATGGACGCTACTCAAGAATGACAATTACAGCCAAAGGTGCGGATAAGGACTTGGATCAAATTGTAAAACAGTTGGGTAAATTGGTGGATGTGATTGATTCGAAAGATAATAGTGAAGTATCTGCCCTGGAACGTGAGTTGGCCTTAATTAAAGTTCAAGTTTCTCAGAAAGAACGGCAAGAATTATTGCAAGTTGTGGATCATTTTAAATCTAAAACCATAGACATTACCGATGATTCAATCATTATTGAAGTGTCTGGTGGGTCGGATAAAATAAGCGCATTTATTGATTTAATGTCGCCGTATCAGGTGATTGAACTCGTAAGATCTGGTAAAATGGTCATGCAGCGTGGTTTGCAGAAAGAGGTGTAATATGTCCGGAAGTATTTTTGGTTCTGTATTTAAAGTATCAACCTTTGGTGAAAGTCATGGCCTAGCCATTGGGTGCGTGATTGATGGTTGTCCGCCGAATATTGAATTAACCGCAGATGATATTCAGTTTGAGCTGGATCGACGTCGTCCCGGACAGAGTTCGGTAACAACGCCAAGAAAAGAATCGGATACTGTTGAAATTTTATCGGGTGTTTTTGAAAATAAAACCACTGGGGCACCCATTGCTTTGTTGATTCGTAATGCCGATCAACGATCAAAGGATTACTCCAAAATTAAAGATGTTTTTCGACCCGGGCATGCGGACATGACCTTTCATGAAAAATATGGCATACGCGATTATCGTGGTGGGGGACGGTCTTCGGGTCGTGAAACGGCTTGTCGGGTGGCGGCCGGTGCGGTTGCCAAAAACGTATTAAAGCATTTTGGTATTCGTTGCATGGCTTATACCGATCAAGTTGGCCTGATTAAGGCCAATACCTTTGATGAAAATGAAATTGAGAATAACCCCGTGCGTTGCCCTGATCCAGTGGCGGCGAAGGATATGGTGCGTTTAATTGAAGATTTAGCCAAGGATGGGGATTCCATTGGTGGCGCTGTTACGTTATTGATTCAAGGTGCTCCAACAGGATTGGGGGATCCAGTATTTGATAAGTTTGATGCAGTGTTATCTCATGGTTTGATGTCGATTGGGACCATTAAAGGCATCGAATTTGGAGAAGGTTTTGGTGCCATTGCCATGAAGGGGTCCGATCACAATGATGTTTTTGTTGAATCCGATGATGGCATTTCAACAAAAACCAATCATGCTGGTGGTATTCTTGGCGGGATTACCAATGGTCAGGAGATTCGTTGTCGATTGGCAATAAAGCCACCGTCATCCATTTCGAAGTCTCAACAAACCGTAACAAAAGACGGGGTATCAACGGATGTGTCGGTTACCGGTCGTCATGATCCTTGCATTTGCCCGAGGGTGGTGCCAGTGGTTGAGGCCATGGCGGCGATTGTTGTGTTGGACCGTTTATTGATTCAAGAAACGGTATCTTTGGTTATCCCCCAATAATCTCAACAAAAAATTCGTAATCTTCAAACCCTAGGGATTCATACAACTGGTGTGCGTTCTTATTTGTTAGGGTTACACCCAGTCCGGCGGCTGTGTATCCTGCGTTATACAGTTGTTTCATGCTGTGTTTGATTAAGTGTTTTCCTAACCCCATGCCTTGATATTCTGGCAATAGTGCAACGTCCATGATCCACCCCATGTTGAGTTCGCCATGTTTTGTATGCACAATTTCAATGAGTCCAATTGGGGTTTTCTTATAGCTCATTAGTAGGGATGCCTCGTTGATCGGGTTGCCATGCTTGTTATTGCGTAGGTCGTTTGCAAATTTTGCGCGTTTTTTTTCAGATTCATAAACATTATAGCGTTCAATATTAATTCGATGTTTATGTGCGTTAAAACTAATGGTTCCACAGATATCGTTATCGTTCACTGTTAACTTTTGAAAGCTGACATCTGGAATGGGTTTAATTTCATTAAATGCTTGAATATGTTTATGGGACATTCGAACACGTTCTTTTTCTTTTAGGCCAAGGCGTAAAAATTCATCTCTATAATGAAAATTTGATCGAAATTGAATGAGTTCCAATATGTTGTTACCAATGATTTTTTCTGTGGTTAAAAGATAGGCAAAACTAGCTTCATCATTTTCTTCGATGGTATGCACGATGAGATTGCCATAGTATTGATCAATGATTTCGAGAATTGCAATGCCCGTGATCTTGCTATCGATGTTTTCAAAAAAGTGTGTTGTCGTATTGGCGGCGCTTATTTTTTCTAATAAGAAGGCTTTGCAATTTGAGTTTGGATCAAACGTTTTACAGAGCTTATCCGCATGGTCAATAATCATGTTTTTTATCTCAGGTGCAATTGTTGTATGTAATTTCATGATAGTTGTATGTGCTTTTTTATTGTATTTGGAAATGTCAGAGGCTGTAAATCTTTTTTTGGTAGATCAAAGTTAATTAAATGGATGGTTCCACAGTGTGCTTTTTTTTCTTTGATCTGAAAAACTTTCTTAGGCAACATCATGGTGAGTGTGGTTGTTGCGATAACCGCCATCGATGATTGTTTATGTTCACTTAATCCCGATGGAATATCAATTGAAACAATTGGCATGCCACATTGATTTATTTGCTGAATGATACGTTGAGTTCTTTGATCAAGTGGTCGGTTTAAGCCCGTCCCAAACAGCCCATCAATTAGGGTTGCATTAATGGGTAGATTTGTAAGTTTATGGATGACTTTGACGCTTTTTTGATGCATTAAATCAATAAAGTACTTGTTGGTTTTAATGCTTTTATGGTCAAGATATGCATACAGTGTGTAGTGCTTTTCTAATTGCATAAAGGCACTTAATACATCCCGTCCATTGTTTCCTTTTCCAATAATTCCAATGATGGGGCCTGATCGGATGTTTTCATGGACCCATTGAGAAATCCCCTGCCCAGCTTGATGAATGAGTGTTTGCATTGGAATGTTGAAATCTCGGATTAGTTTATCATCAAGTTCTTTTGCTTCTTGATAACTGATGTGGCTTATTTTTTTCATTGGTTATTTCATTATCGATAATATCATTTTTTTTGTGTATTTATCTTAGTTTTATGAGGGATATTTTAATTCATTTTTTTATTGATTATAATTAAGAAAATTATTCATTCTTTTACTATTTAAAATTAGTCAAATATAGTAAAAGTTATATATTAATTTTTATCAATATTTTTCATATTTACGCACGAAATGACCTTGGTTTTTGGGGGTTTTTTAAAAAAAAAATATTTGACTATCTTTTTACATTTTTATTAATATCTACATTAAGCAATCAGCTTTTCCACTTTATAAATATTGTTCACAACAGGAGTATTACATGAACCAAGTCATCGATAAAATCATTAAGCGTAATGGAGCGATTGTTCCCTTTGAAAGGAAGCATATCTTTTCAGCTTTAGAAAAAGCGTTTTATTCAGAAAATATAACGGATTTGGTTTTGGTTGCTAACTTGGCGGATCAAGTAGTGAACGAAGTGTCGAATAGGGCAGATCTTTCACAACCCTTACATGTAGAGGTTGTTCAAGATATTGTTGAAGAAATTTTAATGAAAACCGGCCATTATAAAGTTGCTAAAAATTACATTATCTATAGAGAAACCCATCAAAAAGTTCGAGAAGAGAAAACCATCGAAGAAATTAAGGATGGAAAACTAACATTATCAAGTGATCTTTCTTCTGAAGTTTTTGATCCTGTATATATTGAAAAAAGATTGCATTTATTATCGTTTCAGTTAGAGAATATTGATGTTAATGCCATTTGTCAGTCGGTTATCAAACAGGTGTATCGGGGCATTACCAAAGATGATTTGAACAAAATAGTTTTGAATTCTATCCGTGAACGCATTGAAAATCACTCAGATTATACCTTGTTATCGAGTCGTTATGCATTGGATTTATTATCAAAGAAAATTATTGATTCTCATATTACGGATGCTGATTATCAAGCCAAGTATTCTCAAGCGTTTTCGTCTTACATTCGAAAAGGTGTGAAGTTGGAAATGTTAAATCAAGAGTTTTTAACGTTTGATTTGGATCAATTATCTCAAGCGATTGCTTCTAAAAATGATTTGAAGTTTAAATATTTGGGGGTTCAGATTGTTCAAGATCGTTATTTGTTAAGGGATCGTTCAACGTCACGAGAAGTTTATGAACTTCCTCAATGGTTTTGGATGCGTGTTGCCATGGGATTGTCTTTAAAAGAAGAACAACGTGAAAAACGTGCGATTGAATTTTACAATGTTTTATCTAGCATGGATTTTGTGTCTTCAACACCAACCTTATTCAATAGTGGAACGTTGCACTCACAAATGAGCTCTTGTTACATTAATATTACAGATGACTCATTGAAAGGTATTTTTAAATTATTTTCAGATAATGCCATGTTAAGCAAATGGGCTGGCGGAATTGGTACAGATTGGACCCCAGTCCGTGCTACTGGATCTCGAATTCATGGGACCAATGGAGAATCACAAGGCGTTATACCTTTTATCAAAATTTTTAACGATACGGCGTTGGCTGTTAATCAAGGTGGTAAACGTAAAGGCGCAATGTGTGCGTACATGGAAGTATGGCACTTGGATTTTGAGCAATACATTGAGTTGAAGAAAAATACGGGGGATGAACGTCGCCGAGCGCATGATATTAATACCGCATGTTGGATTCCCGATTTATTTATGCAGAGGCTTCAGAATAAAGAAGATTGGACATTCTTTTGTCCGTCAGATGTTCCTGAATTGCATGACTTATATGGTAAAGAGTTTAAAGAAAAATACGAATATTACGAGTCCTTAAACTTGCCTCGAGCTAAGAAAATCAACTCATTTGACTTATGGCGAAAAATGTTAACTATGTTATTTGAAACTGGGCATCCATGGTTTACTTTTAAGGATCCGATTAATTTAAGATCTCCACAAGATCATGTTGGCGTTGTTCATTCTTCCAATTTGTGTACTGAAATTACACTTAATACATCAAAGGATGAAACAGCTGTTTGTAACTTAGGCAGCATTAATTTGGCCAATATGGTATCCGAAGGTCAATTAAATGAAGAAAAAGTTGCGAAGACTGTTCGAACTGGTATTCGCATGTTGGACAATGTGATTGATAATAACTACTATCCCACACCAGAGTCAGAAAAAGCCAATTTTCGTCATCGTGCAATCGGGCTAGGGATGATGGGGTATCAAGATGCCCTGTATCAATTAAATATTCAGTTTGATACAGAAGATAATCTAAGTTTTTCGGATCGATCAATGGAAATGATATCCTACTATGCTATTTTAGCCAGTTCTGAACTCGCAAAAGAGCGTGGTGCTTATGAAACGTTTAAAGGAAGCAAGTGGGATCGTGGAATTTTTCCATATGATACTTTGGCCTTATTGGAAGAGCATCGTGGTGAAACCCTGGACTTGGATAAGCAAATAACCATGGATTGGGATTATGTTAAATCACACGTGAAAACGTATGGCATGAGAAATTCCAATACAATGGCCATTGCCCCAACGGCAACAATTGCTAATATTGCTGGAGTCTATCCTTGTGCTGAGCCTGCATTTAAAAACATTTATATGAAAGAAAATTTATCAGGAAATTTCATTGTTATTAATGATGCTTTGATTGACCGATTGTCTCAACACGGACTCTGGAATGAGCATATGTTGAAACAAATTAAACTACACAATGGAAGTATTCAAGAAATTCCTGAAATTCCATTAGAAATAAGAAATTTATTTAAAGAAACATTTGATATTGATATGCAATGGATCATTAGAGCTGCATCGCGTCGAGGTAAATGGATTGATCAAGCGGCATCCACCAATATTTTTGTTAATTCAACGTCTGGAAAGTACTTAAATGATATTTATACATTGGCATGGACATCTGGACTTAAAACAACCTACTATTTACGTTCATTAGGTGCCACGCAAGTGCTTAAAACAACATCTGAAGCAGAGACCTCAATTAATGAGCCGGTTCAGTCAGAAAAACCTGTCATTAAGGCGGAGTCAACCACAATGACGGCTACTGAATCTAAGGATCAAGATAACTCTAGTCCTGAGTTGATGATGTGCAAGCTTGATGATCCATCCTGTGAAGCCTGCCAATAATCGTATAACGAATCATGGATTGATAATGGGTGGGGATCAGATTATTATATCGGATTTTCATGTTCGCCCCATTATTGGTGTTCATGAATGGGAAAAAAGTAGTCCTCGTGATATTTATATGACCCTTTATTTGGGGGTTAATATATCAGCGGCTGCTGAAACTGATCACTTGGATCACACGGTTGATTATGATGAATTAACCAAAACATTGAAGGTGTTTTGTGAGCGTTCAAATTTCAACTTAATCGAAACATTGGCACAATCATGTGCTGATATCATTTTAACCCAATTTAATGTTCACGAAGTTTTAATACGACTTGAGAAGCCGGCTGCATTGGATTGTTCTAAATCTGTTGGGATTCAAATACATCGAGTAAAGCCCAATGTTTGATTATTATATTGTATTGGGGGGCTCTTTGGATCCGTATCAATATCTTCAAAATACGATTGCGATGATTCAGAAGGTATTTCATGTTGTGGATCAGTCGAAATTTTATGTTGGTCCTTCAGAAGATCCAGAGATTCATGATTCATTTATGAATGTTGCATTGCATTTGATGTCATCGAAGTGCATTGATGAGATCAATCTTGGGTTAAAAGAAATTGAAATGCGTCAGCTCAATCAAGGTTGCAAGATTGTTGATATTGATTTAATTATACAAATGAAAGGGGATCAAGTGCTTTATCAAAGCTCAAAAATTAAGTATTGTCACTCTTTGATTACGTTAAAGGATGTGTTTTTAAGTGAATGTCAATTACGCTCTTTAATCATGGAAAAATACAATGCGAATCCAAGCGCTCATTTGTTTCTTCCTTTTAGAATTGATTAGTTTCTTTTGAATTTTATATGATTTGATTTAATCATTTTTCTTCCGTTTTTAACCCCAAGAATAATCGTTATTTATCCAATCTTGGAAATTGTGCAGCTCGTATTGCATGCATGGGCAGAGGCCCTTCCAGTTCTCATACCGCATCTCCTGAGCTTGCTGCACCCGTCGCTATTCAGGATTACTTGCAACAGAATCCGGACTGAGGTCCGAGGATGACCATCGATATTCATTTGATTGGAAGTGCACGATTAACGGTTCCCCTTGGCACAGGCGATGGGCATGGTGTTATGTGGGGGCTATTTAATGGGTTATCACGAGGCTTTGATTCCGCATTTTCACAAGATCAGACATTGAGAAAGTATAATGATTGGATTCAAAATGACCATTCTTCTAAGGTTTGGTTTAGTAATTACTCCTTTCAGTTGATAATTAACGATGCTAAAGGGGATTTGGGCAAAAAGTATTCGGTTGGTGGGAAGTTTCAGTTTTTATCTGAACAACAAATGGTAGCTACTTACTGGTGGGAATCTGTTGGTAGTGTCATTACTTTTTTAAATGGCGAAAAGTTAGTTCCTCCAAATGAATCCATTTCTTCAGTGACTCAGGATCTTGAAAAGATGAGTACACAATTTTTGGATGAGTCTCCTTGTTCAACTTGTACGACTCAATGTGTTCGACACGTAAGCATTCCAACACCTGTTGATTCACAATGGATGCCCAATACGCCGGATTCATTTTTTAATGCCTCGAATATTTTTCAAGAGCGGTTTAAAACAAATAATCAATTGAATGATTTAATTTTCTTATCTGTATTTAAGGGGATGCGTGCGAATGATATGGGGCAAGAAACATTGATTTTTCCAACCAAGGGCTTATCTGGGGTGGCTTTTTCAGCTTGGGCAATCGCTCAATTTGATCGTCTTAATTTGGGGATGTTGATTGCTCACGCGGATGATTATTTTCAAAAATATTTGCATGCAGGGGCATCAACAGCTGCCTCCAAAGAGGGGTGCATGGCTGAAACCGGCCCTGCGTCTGCGGGCTTGGCATATGTGTTGGTTTTATTGAGAGGAGGAACCGATACCCATGGATTGGCAGCCGCTCGATTTATGCATTTAATGATTAAGGGGTTGACCTGTTTACCTGATGATGGGGCCGTTCGTTCCCCATGCACTGAACGTGATGCATTGTTTTCAATTGTTGCCAATTCGGCTGCCAACTATGTTCTTTCCAATCATTGAACAATCAGTGATGATGATTGGGAGCGTGAGATAAAAGATTGCATTCTCATTGGACGATTGATGCCTGTTCAAATGAAAGAAACCATGGATTCAGCCACCTATGATTCATTGCATCCAATGATTCGATCTAAAAAGTTTTTACTTTCTAAATGGCATCCCATTTCAATTGCAAATGATGTTAAATCTCGTGTAAATAAAGAAAAATCACAGTATGCCGAAGCTTTTGTCTATAAAACTTTGGCATTTGTTAATTTGAAGCATGATTTGTTTTTTCAAAAAGAGTTTCTTCCAATGACGCTGTATGATGTTTTAACGGACGCGATGGTTCATTATATCAATGCATTGCCGTCTTCTTTTTCACATCAATCGTATCCGTATACGGTGTTAAAAAATGTTAGTCATCATTTATTGTCTTACAACAACAATGCGCTTGATGATTAAATAGCGTTTAAGACATCATCAACATGGCCTGGAACTTTTACTTTGTTCCACGATTTAATGATGGTTCCAGATTCATCAATAATGAAAGTGCTGCGGTCAATGCCCATGTATTTTTTTCCATACATGCTTTTTTCTACCCATACACCAAAATCTTCACATAATTGGCTGTTTTCATCGCTCAACAACTCATGTTGAAATGAGTATTTTGTGCAAAACTTTTCATGTTTTTTTACGGAACACTTTGAGATGCCATATACCGTAAATCCTTTTTCTGTGAATTTAGATAAATTCTCAGAGAATGCTTGGCCTTCTTTTGTACAGCCGGGGGTGTCATCTTTTGGATAAAAATAAAGAATTGATTTTTTTCCAGTAATATCTTTATTCGTGATGGTGTTTCCTTTTGAATCTTGAACTTCAAAGGATGGAATTTTATCGCCTTCTTTTAACATATTTATGACTCCTTACAATAAGTTAACCAATGATCATATTGGCTGGTTTTTCCCTTTACGACATCAAAATACAATGTTTGTATTTCATGGGTGATTGGCCCTTTTTTACCATTTCCAATGGGGGCATCATTAATTTCTCGAATGGGAGTGATTTCTGCCGCCGTTCCTGTAAAAAAGCACTCATCAGCCTGTAATAGTTCTTTGGGAGTGATGCTTTCTACGGATACATCATAACCAAGGTCCTTGGCCAATTGTATGGCCGTTTCTCTGGTGATGCCTTCCAATACGTCATCTGTAATGGGTGGGGTTTTTATGGCATTATTTTTTATGACAAAAATATTTTCACCGGGGCCTTCGGCAATGTTTCCGTGGCGATTCAAAAGTATTGCTTCATCATACCCGCCATTGAGTGCTCTTTTTTTTGCAAGGAATGAGTTGGCATAGTTTGCGCATGATTTTGCAACAGAAGGCATGGCCTGACTCGGTGTTTTCATAATGTCACTAATAATGCAACGAATGCCATGTTTGATTCCATCATCGCCAAGGTAGCTTCCCCATTCCCATGCGGCAATGGCTGTAGCAAATGTGGACTCCTTTGGAATAATTCCAATGCTTCCATAATCTGTATATACGATGGGTCGAATGTAGCATGCCGGGAGCTTGTTTTTAACGATGAGTTTTTTTGTTGATTCAATCAATTCTTCAACTGTAAAATTGCATGTGATGTCATAAAATTCACAAGATTCTAATAAGCGTTCGTAGTGTTTTTTTGCTTTAAATATGGCGGGGCCTTTTTCGGTTTCATAGGCTCGAATTCCTTCAAAAACACCGGATCCATAATGAAGGGCGTGCGTTAATACATGGGTGTTGGCGTCATTCCAACCAATAAATTTATTGTCAAACCAAATATATTCGCATGGATTCATAGGTGAATTATACGCTATAGACATAAAAATGCCCAGGTGATTTTTGGATATCTTAATCATTTAAACCAGTTGCATTAGAACGTAATCCATCGATTATTTTGTGATGTGATCAAGATACACTTTGGTCAAATAAATTTATTTTTGTGAATGCCTTTGTTGCAATGGATGATGATCAACCTCTTCTAGTGCTGCATAGGTTTGCACATAAACATGATAAAAGACAGCTTAATAAAATAATTCCTAGATAGTGTCGTCACGAGTTATATGGTACAACACCCTCATTTCCGAAGGAGGTATT
>DBHX01000048.1:20406-26759 GCA_002296285.1 bacterium UBP8_UBA817 | reverse complement strand
CCGCGTTTCCCCCTAACTTATGTAGCCCAACTTCCAAGGACAACCGCGTCCGGTTGGATGGTTTTTCAAAGATCATCCCAATGGATTTTCCAGCCAATACCTGAGGCTGATCCGATTGCAACACAGTGGCTCGCTGAAGTATCCATTGGATATCAGCCGCTTGAATATCTGAAATATTTAAGAAGTGGGTCATTGAGAAACCATTGTCCCAATTCCACGATCGGTAAACATTTCCAATAATACGGCATGTTCCGTGGAACCATTTATAATATGAACGGACTCAACACCACCTTTAACTGCGGCCAAGGAACATTCCAATTTCGGCAACATGCCACCCTGAACATCCGGATGAAGCAATAAGTCTTCCGCTTCTTGTTCTGATACCTGTGATACCAATTTTTTTTCAACCATCAAGCCATCCACATCCGTTAAATAAATCAACTTTTTGCATTCCAAATACCGTGCCACAGCACTAGCAACGTTATCGGCATTTAAGTTTAAGGTTTCACCCTTTTGATCCGAACCCACCGATGAGATCACTGGAATGTACCCGTCATCACATAAGGTATGAATCAAGCGGGTATCCACGGATTCAATGGTCCCCACTAATCCCAAATCTTGATCTTTTTTAGAGCGAATCCGTTTGGCATTAAAAATATTGGCCGATTTCCCTGAAAGCGTCACCGCTTTGCCACCATGTTGATTGAGTAACGACACAATTTCGTTATTCACTTTCCCAGACAACACCATTTCCGTCAGTTCCATAGTTTCCTTATCCGTGAATCGTTGGCCATCAATAAATACGGCTTCTTTGCCAAGTTTTGACATCCATTTGGTAATTTCTTTTCCTCCCCCATGCACAATCACGGGCTTAATTCCAACATAACGTAGCAACACAACATCTTTCGCAAATGTTTCGCGCAGAGCTTCATTGACCATCAACGAACCACCATATTTAATCACCATAATTTTGCCACTAAATTGTTTAATGTAAGGCAATGCCTCAACCAACGTTATGGCTTTGTTTTTCTTATCATTTTTCATACGTTATTCCTATAGATATCGAATGGTCATATTTTATCAAAAACTCACAATACTGACCATGAATGAGTTTTTAAAAAATGAGCGCATGATCACACTTGAATCATTTTTTTACCATATAAAACCAATGAATCCAGTCATCAAAAAAAACATTCCCTTAGCACGACGTTACAAGATGGCGCCATTGATTAAATCAAAAGATTCAAAAACATTAGTGAGATCGTGTAAAAGGAACCCCCAGATTTTTGAAATACGCATGCGACAGAATCATTAGATTCAACAAATCTGGATGATTAACATACCCAGGCAATGATCCAAGCTCCGCCAATAAATGATGGGCGACAATACGATTTGCGGCATTGTAACACGCATCATCTAATGGATTTTCAAAAGAAAAATGTTGTTGAAAATCCGAATCTTCACAACGTTTAATAAGCATTTTTTGAAAATCACTCCAAGTGAATACCTTAAATGCAATAACCCCTGCTGAAAAAAAGCCATCATACATGAAGAAATATAAAGTAAATCCAAAACTTTCTTATCACGCTCTTTAAATAAAGACTGTAATGTTCCATCTAAGTGATCAGGACCACTATTTGAACAAATCATCATTCTTAGCTTTTGAAACGCCGGCATATTAGAAAAAACATCGAACGATGATGCCTTCGTAGACAAATCTTTAATCAACCGAAACAATTTTGAAACAGTCCATAAGCTTAGCATTGCATGTAGACTAATAACAAACCGTTGGCCCTCGATATTACTCTTCCCATCCAATACAAATTTATCTTGCTCATTTACCCAATCCTCATTGAAAAATTGATAAAGTATTACTGCAATCATTAATGGAATTCCTATTTCCACACCATTTTGTAAAAGTATATGATCATTTCTAGAATTAGGCACCGAAAGATTTGAAACTACCCCATCTTCTGCATCTTGAATAGACTCGCAGGCATGCTTTCGAGATAATCCCATCATTACCGCGGAACAAACCGTACCAAAGGGAGGAAAAAACCACATCGCAGGCACAATCAATCCCGCAGGAAGAAAAAAACGCATTGATCCACCCATCAATGAAGTGACCCCTGGCGGATTAGTTGGACCAATATCCAATGAAAAGTGTGGCCGTCTTTGATCCGAGTTTTGAGCCACTCCGATCACGTTATTATGAAGATCAAAACGTCCACCTGAATTATCAAAACTCGAGGTCGACGATGGCAAATCTCTATGCAAACCTCGAATAGCGCTAAAAAGTGTTACCTTCATAAGTTGAAGCTCCTAATCAGTTTTTTTAGGAACTTTATCAAAGAAAAATGAATGAATCAAATTATCGATAATTAAGCTAAAAATAATTTAGAGCTTTGATTATCCAGCAAGTCAATTCATTTAAAAAATATATATTTTCAAAAAAAAAACCGAGAATAATAAAAGTAACCATAACGATTGGAGCCAAAATGAAAAAAGACATTGTATTGATCACAGGGATTTCTGGATGGATTGCTCAATTCTGTGCGGTTGAACTGATTAAGAAAGGATTCCATGTTCGTGGATCACTTCGCAATATGCACCGACAAAGTGAAGTAAAAAAGGCCATATCAACAGCCGTTGAAATTGCCGAGAGCTTATCATTTTGCGAGCTGGATTTATTGCACGATGATGGATGGGATGCCGCCATGGAAAATTGCACCTACGTACTGCACGTTGCCTCACCATTTATTATTGAAGAACCCAACCATCCAGATGATTTAATTCGACCGGCAGAGGAAGGAACCATAAGAGCATTAACCGCGGCCCAAAAAGCCAAGGTAAACCGTGTGGTGGTAACGTCTTCAATCATTGCAATGATGGCCCATTTAACCAAAGGACAGTTTGACCCAACTCATTGGACAGACCTGTCATCAAACAACATCACATCATACGCAAGAAGCAAAACAATCGCAGAAAAAAAAGCATGGGATTTTTTTAACAACCAAACATCAAACGAACATCAAATTGAATTGGTTACCATTAACCCTGGGGGCGTCATGGGCCCAACATTAAGTGACGATATTGAGGGAGCATCATTAAACTTTTGTGCCCAATTACTCACAAAAAAAATGCCTGGAATCCCAAATGTGGGACTACCAATGGTGGATGTCAGAGATGTTGCAAAGCATCATGTTGCCGCCATGTTGCATCCAGATGCGAATGGAAAACGTTACATCAGCGCACAATCGGAATCCACACCGTTTTTAAACATCGCTCAACTATTAAAAAAACATGGGTATGATGTGCCCACAAAAAAAGTTCCATCATTTGTAATAAAATTACTGGCATTGTTTGATAAAGAAGCCAAGGGAATGGTGCCATTGCTCAACAAGTCCATTTCATGCGATAACTCATCCACAGTATCGGCATTTAATTGGACGCCGGAATCACTCGAAACCACCATCATTGATATGGCAAAAAGTGTGCAAAAAGTTTTAAATAAAAAGCATTAATTATACTCTGTATTTATATCGATATAGCCATGCGTTAAATCACAGCCCCAAGCGGTGGCTTGATAAGGACCATTTCCAATCACAATGGATATCACAATATTGAAATCAGCCATGACCGCTTTTAATCCGGGCCGATCAATGCTTTCCGGGTGACCATTGGTAAAAATGGGGTGATCATTGATGCGAATGGAAAGCAGTCCCTGAACAATAGTCACCGAAGGATCTTTACCCAAGGCCATTAAAATCCGCCCCCAATTGGGATCTTCACCCGCAACAGCGGTTTTAACCAGGGGTGAATCCACCACCAACTTGGCCACAGATCGTGCATCCGCCTTGGTTTGAGCGCCATCAACATGAACTTCAATCACATGCTGTGCACCTTCACCATCTTTGGCAATCTGTTTGACCAAATCAATGCAAAGCTCGGTTAACGCATGTTGAACAGCCTTCATATCATTTTCGTTCAGTGATAACACCAACTCCCCAGAAGACTGCAACGATACCATGTCATTGGTGGATTGATCCGTATCCACAGACAACATATTGTAAGAATTATCAATGGAATACTGAAGTAACGCCTTGCAGGTTATTGAGTCCAACGCCAAATTCGTTACTATAAAACCCAGTGTGGTCGCCATATTTGGGGCAATCATGCCTGACCCCTTGGTAATGCCCGAAAAATGAACGTCATGCCCCTGAATTTGAATGGTTCTTGACGCTGTTTTTGATACCAAATCCGTGGTTAAAATGGCCTTGGCACACGCCACACCATTTTTTTCTGTTCCCGAAAATTGCTCCAAACCATTCAATAACAAATGAATCGGCAATGGCACACCAATGATTCCCGTGGATGCAACACCAACCTCCGTTGGCAAACACCCAAAGCATTCGGACGCTTTTGCAACCGTATCTTGAACATGCACCATACCAACTTCACCCGTGACCGAGTTGGCATTGCCCGAATTAATAATCATTAACTTCACTGGCCCAGTATTAAATACCTCTTCATTGTGATCAAGAGTGGCCGATCGAATTAGATTCTGACTTAAAACCACCGATGACCCAACACAATTTGGGACATAAATATACGCCAAATCCAAAGACCCAGAATCTTTAATACCACAGTGGGTGCCCGAAGCATACACACCATTGATATCGGTTATTTGCATAAGGTCATTATAAAAGATGACGAGGCCTTCATCAAACGATTTATTTACACCTCACCAGCCACCATCGACGTCAAAACATCCCCCTACTTTTTCAACATCAACTATTCGTAAACACTCATTCACCCATCACAACTAAAGCATTGGCACAATTGGTGTCCGTTCCTTCGTTTACAATAAAAAATTCGTGTTCAATGATCGAAATAACTCATTGTGTATGGAACAACCACAATCTTAGCCTAGTTACGCCACACCAATAGAACCAAAAATCATAATATTCATTCAGTACAAGCGGATACCATACGTTAAAAATATAAACTAAAAAGCCTACCAACCCGCAAGAATTTTCTCAACTTCTTCCTTATGATTTGTTTCATCTTTAACCATATCTTCCAACTCTAAAGCGAGTGCTTTATACCCCAATTCATTCGCCTGATTAGCACGCTCTTTATACGCCTCTATCGCTCGAGATTCAGCATTCATTACTTCTCGCAACATTGTTTTCGCATCTGAAGCATCCGGAACATCCGCTGCCACTGAATTTGGAACACCACCCAAAGAAACAATCTTATCGGCTAAATATTGAGCATGACGCTGCTCATCCGCTACTTCAGCCATAAAAAACTTAACCAGCTCTGGACGAAAAGGGCCTGTCACTCGGGATGCATAAATTGTATATTGTATAATTGCCGAAAACTCATTTGCAAGATCTTCATTCAAACAATGTATTAACTTTTCTTTATCCATTGGTACTCCTTTACATACTTTATGTTCCAAAATTGCTTATCGATATAAATGATTATTAATTAACTAATTAAAAGACACTAATTTACTAATAAAGACCTTCAATTTCATCCAAACCAAACATAAGATTTGCATTTTGAACGGCTTGGCCACTGGCGCCTTTAATTAAATTATCAATCAAAGAAAATACCACCACCCAATCGCCCTTCTTTTTTAGAATAATGGCGCATTGATTGGTATGATTCACCAACCGAGTTGAGGGCATGGTATCCGATGAAAGCACAGAAACAAAGGGATGCTCATCATAAAAATCAACATAACGTGACACAAGTGATGATTCATCCAAGTCCGGCAAATGAATATAAATGGCCGATTCAATGCCACGGTGCATGGGCACCAAATGTGGAGAAAACAACACATTGGTAAAGCCAACCTCTTGAATCAATTCGGCCATATGTCGATGCTCACCAGTTGCATACGCCGACAAATAATCATGCACTTCACAAAATAAGGACGACGTCTTTAATCCCTTTCCCGCACCCGAAACTCCAGATTTGGCATCAATGCTAATGGGTGTATTTAAATCCAAATGAGATGCCAAAGGCAATAATCCCAAAATCATGGATGTCGCATAACACCCTGGATTCGCCACGTATTGGGCTTGTGAAATTAAATCCTTGTGCTGTTCAGGCAATCCATAAATGAAGCGATCTAGTGCATCAACGGACGTATGGGAAACATTGTAGTACGATTCATACATATTTACATCACTCAATCTAAAATCAGCGGACAAATCAACAATTTTCAAAGACTCATGCAAGGCCATAAGCTCTTGAACAATGCCCATACCTTTGGTGTGAGGCACCGCCAAAAATATAATATCCAAATCACCACACTTTGATGCATCATAGATATCAAC
>DBHX01000048.1:0-20006 GCA_002296285.1 bacterium UBP8_UBA817 | reverse complement strand
GTTAAATCAAAAATAGGATGTTGAGCAAGTAATCGAACAAGGGCTTGACCAGTATATCCAGTAACCCCCAGAATCCCAGCGTTAATTGTCAATCTTTTTGACTCGTAGCGCAGCTTTACCTTTACGATCACGCAAGTAATTTAATCGCGCTCGTCGGCCTTTCCCTTTGCTTACAAGTTCAATATTTTTGACCAATGGAGAGGTAATAATAAATGATTTCTCAACACCAATACCATCAACAATTTTACGAAGGGTAATGGACTCTCTAGAGTATTGACCTGTTTTTTTAATAATCAAACCTTGAAATCGTTGAATACGTGTCTTCTTTCCCTCACTGATTTCTTTGTGAACGATGACCGTATCCCCAACCGTAACCTCAGGGTAACCATTCTCTACAATTTGTTTCTTTTCAAATTCTTCAATATATTGACTCATTGAATGTCCTCCATAATGATCTGATCTATCATTTTAACCAAAGTTTGATCAAATGGAAACCGATTGATTAAATCTGGTCGGCGATACAACGTTTGACGTAAACTTTGAATTAATTTCCACCGATCAATTTCTTGATGATGTCCTGATAACAATACATCTGGAACGGGCATTTGGTCAATAGATCGAGGAGAACTATATTGAGGCGCTTCAAGCAACCCTGATAAAATAGAATCATCCTCAAGGCATTCGGAACACCCCAACACCCCCGGCAAATATCTCACGACAGCTTCCGCCATCATCACAGCCGCTGAATCACCATTAGGTACAATGAAATCCCCCATGGAATATGATGCAATTGAAAATGCATTAAAAATTCGAGCATCAACACCTTCATACGCTGGAGAAATAAAATAAAGATGGGATTGTTGAGACAACTGCTTGGCCACCTGATGATTAAATGGCGCCCCTTTGGGATCCGAAATAATCAACGTGGCATTCGATGGGGCTGCGGATAACGCCTTTTTTAGAACGTCATAGCGCAACAACATCCCTTTCCGATTTGAAAAGGGGTAATCATCCACTTTGTAGTGAGGTGGGTCCGCATAATCCCTCAATTGAATCGTATTGAGATTGATAATGCCTGACTCAATGGCTCGATGAATAACCCCACGACGAAAAAAGCCATCCAATTCGTCTTTATAAAGCGTTAGAAACGAAATATCCATCGCCTTAGGTACTAATTTTTGTGATTTTAGCCCCCTCAGATTGAACAAACACAGGGCCTAATGCCGAAAAAATATTATCTCCTTCAGTTAACTCCAAGTGCCCGTCCAACGTAGACACAAGAAACAATTCGCCATTCTTGCATCGCTTGACTTCATCAATTTTTTGCTTTAATTGATCCATTTGCAAAATAAGTTCATTCACCTTTTGTGTTAAAAAGACTTTAAACGATGCATCCCCACCCTCAGCACCTAAAGAGAGTTTATGTGAAGATATTTTGTATCTTAAATCCTCCACAAGCTGATGGATGAGTACAATGTAATTTTTTCTAAAAGAATCGTCCATCTTCACCTGAAGATGGACCGACCTTTTAACAGTAATACTCACTAATCGTCGTTTGTTAAAATCTCAACGGTTACTTTTTTATCACTTTTAGCCGCCGCCGCTTTAACAATGGTTCGAATTGCATTTGCAATTCGACCTTCTTTACCAATAACTTTACCAATATCCGATGAACCAACACTAATCTCTAATATAATCACACTTGATCCAGACGTTTCATTTACCTCAACAAATTCTGGATTGTCTACCAATGATTTAACAATGTAATCAACTAATTCTTTCATGTGTGTCTCCTAATTTGAATCTTTTGATGATTGACGATCTTTTTTAGCAATTTTTTGATTGGATGAGTTTAAAGGGGTATATTCTGTTAACCCAACTGATGACAATAATCGGTTCACTGTATTTGATGGCTGAGCACCAACCGAAATCCAATGTTTCACACGCTCCTCTTTCACAGACACTGAAGCAGGTTCAGTATGAGGATTGTAAGTACCAATATCTTCTATTGTTTTTCCATCACGTTGATTCGAATCTTCTATTACGACAATTCTATACAAAGGCTTCTTTTTTCTTCCTTTACGCATTAAACGAATTTTTACCACGGCACGACCTCCTATTCTTAGTAAATTAGCTTGATAGCTATTGTGAATTATTATACAGGCATCTCAAATATAGGGTCAATAGGTTAAGACCTTAGGAAACCAATGATAACAACGATTTTTTTGATTTCATAACGGATTGATAGCCATACTCAACCAATCGATCATACGACTTTAAATCAAAGGATGACACATCCGTAATCACGGGTGTTAGCAATACATCGGGTTGATCCATCATTTTTCGTTGTGAATTCAGCATTAAATCCAATGAGCGATCAACCATCAAGGGCACGTTTCTAGGAAGCTCCTCTAAAACACCTGACGGAATAACATCAACACCAATGATCTTTTGAGCTCCATATGTCCGCAATATTGGAATTGGAACATTTTGAAAGACCCCACCATCCACATAAAATTCATCATCAATTTTAACTGGTGGATAAATGCCAGGAAATGACACACTCGCACGAATGATTGTTGATAACAAATGATTTGAATTAAAGAACGCATGAGGTTCGCCTTTCAAAATATTCGTTACCCCACCAATAAAAGGAATCGGACAATCCTTCATCGCTATTTTGCCAACCAAAGATTCCACGAATCGTTGAATTCGAACAGATGAGACCATGCCTCTTTTTGAAAAATGAAATGAGGTAAACGATCGCCAATGAAGCGACGATAGTTTTGATATTAATACAGAAATTGGCACTCCGGCAGCATACAAGCCACCAACCAAACACCCTGAACTTA
Source organism: bacterium UBP8_UBA817 (assembly GCA_002296285.1). Lineage (GTDB taxonomy): Bacteria > Margulisbacteria > Marinamargulisbacteria > UBA817 > UBA817 > UBA817. The sequence goes on along the minus strand of DBHX01000048.1, from coordinate 17,154 downwards.
CCCCGGACAAAATGCCAATAGGAACCTTAAGCTCCTCTAATCCGAGCAACACTCCCAAGTGAGCAATGCCACGAGCAGCGCCCCCCCCAAGTGCCACCCCAATATTGTATTTTTTTTTAGTTTTAAAAAAATTATAGAGCTTCAATACGTTGAGCTAATTCAAAGTTGTCTTGCTGTACATTTTTAATTGACAATCCGATTTTTTGATCGTGCTTGGTTAATTTAATGATTTTAACGTTTACCGTATCCCCAACCGACAAAACATCTTCCAATGAATTGATACGCTTAACAGATACTTCAGAAATGTGAACCAAACCTTCCAAATCTTTATCAATTAAAATAAATGCCCCAAAGTCAATAATACGAACAACCTTACCTGTAACAATTTGACCAACTTCATAATTGGCATCAATGGTTTCCCACGGATCTGGTGATAACTGCTTCATTCCAAGAGACAATTTCCCTTGTTCCTTATCTAAAGATAAAATTTCAACATCAACTTCTTGGCCAAGCTCAACCACATCCGATGGATGAGAAATTCGACGCCAAGAAATTTCAGAGATATGAACCAATCCTTCCGCATGACCCAGGTTAACGAATACCCCAAACTTTTTAATCCCACTAATGGTTCCTTTTAATGTATCGCCAATTTGAACGGTATCTAAAAACTTAGTTACTTCTTCTTTCTTAAATATCACACTCTGAATATTTCGTGTTGAAAAAAGAACTTTTCGACGACGTTTGTCCACATTAATAATTAAAGCTTGGACAGTATCTTTTTCAGAAAAATCATCCCCTTCTTCGGCATGCAAAAACCCAGAGGCTCCTTCATAATCCACCAAATACCCCTTTTGACTCACTTTTTTGATCTGAACATCAACCACCTCTTTGCGATTCATAACATCAAAAAGTTCATCCCAAACCATTTCGGCACGAGCATTGGTTTCAGACAATAAGGAATACCCTTCCTTCGTTTCTAATTTTTGAATCATGGCATGAAGTTCAAACCCTTCTTCTAAATCTGAAACCAAAGAATCGGACAATTCATTGGATGGAATAAACCCATCAGATTTATAAGAAAAATCAACCAACACCCCTGATTTTTTAACTGTTCGAACACGCGCTTTCACAATATCGCCTTCAACATAATCATTAAAATCTTGAGTTAAATGGGTCGCAAAAAAACTATCATCTTCGTCACCATCTACAGACTCTTCGGCTTGAACACTGGATTCTTCAATAACCTCACTTTGAATTAATTCTTTCTCAAAATCACTGACTTCACCAATTTTAGTTCCAGTTTTCTCTTGAGGTGTTTCTATTTCGTTCGATGATGATTCGATTGGATATTCGTTTTCTAATTGTATGTCACTCATCAAAAACCTCCTTTATTTTTATATGCAAAAACAACCGATAAACGATTAAAATATTCGTGCATACATTAAAAGAAGTTTATAAGAAAAAAAACAAAAAGTCCATCAATTCAGACAATTAAAGACCATTAATGAGGGTTCAGCTTTCGATATTTTTTCATGATATCATCCACATAATTTGATACATGGTCAGGAAAATTATTTTTTTTTCGTTTGGTTTCATTTGGGCCCTGATAATACGATGCCAATGCCATTCGTGTCGAATCTTTGGAATCTTTCCATAAGCCAAACAAATGCTTCAAATATTTAACCGTCCCCCGAACATTTTGTTTGATATTGTATGGATCATGAATATCAAGAGACTTAAAATTAAAATCCTTAATTTGGCCCAATCCTTTGGCACCTGTTTTACTCACAGCTCTTTTATTAAACGAAGACTCTCGACCAATCAACGCCGCGACCAACATGGGGTCAATATCCTCCTTTGACGCATATTCATCAATCCAATAAGCAATTTCACGGGCCTCATTTTCAGGCAACTTAGGATTATTTGTTTTAATGTAAGAGACCAGCTTCTTCTTTGTCCCCTTGGACGGTTGATAATCCACTTGATGCTTGGACGGTTGATACGGCTGAAGGCTATGCTCACTTGGTGGTGACAACAATAAAAACCAAACAAATGCAGAAGCAAAAATGACGGCGGCCATTACTTAACCAACGGTGAAATGGCATCCAGTTCATTTATAGAAACCATTTCCTTTTGTCCCGTTCGACGATATTTAATTTCAATCTGCTGTTGCACCAATGTTTTTTTCCCCACAATCACCTGCATTGGAAAACCAATTAAATCAGCATCTTTAAATTTCACCCCCGGGGATTCAACGCGATCGTCCACAATCACATCCTTACCCATGGTCTCAAAATGAGACACCATCGTTTTTACCAAATCAACCAATGCTGGTTCCTTTGGAGCAAGATTTAAAATAACAACATCAAAGGGAGCCAATGCCTCTGGCCAAACAATGCCATTCTCATCATGAGATTGCTCAATAGCTGCAGCAATCGTACGACCAACACCAATGCCATAACATCCCATTTCAAATGCCTTTAATTGACCATCATGTTGGGTAAACTTGGCCCCCATCGCCTCAGAGTATTTATTCCCTAATTTAAACACATGCCCAACTTCAATGCCTCGCTGAGATGTCAACGTGTTGGAGGAATCAAGCGGGCACGGATCACCGGCTTCTGCATTTCTTAAATCAGCCCAAACAAAGGTTGGGATATCCCGTTGAGGAACACAATACTGAAAATGTGCATCGGTTTGATTTGCACCACAAATATAATGAGAGAATGATTTAAGCGAATGATCTAAGTATATTGAAATCTTTAATTGCAAATTGATCGGACCAATGGATCCAGACTTGCAACCGCAATGGGCTTGGATCTCAGCCTCAGTTGCAAAACGAAACGGACCGCCCAATAAAGCCGAAATTTTAGACTCATTAAGAACATGATCTCCTCGCAAACATATAAGAGAAAACACATCATTAACCACAACCAACAGACTTTTTAATGTTTGATTAGCCGCAACAGAAAAGAAACCAACAGCATCATCAATGCGATGAACATTGGGTGTATCCACCATCGTTAATGGCGCAATATTTGAGATATCATGGGTAACATTAATATCTAAACAAGGTGCCGCCTCAACATTCGCTGCAAACCCTGATTCTGAAACCAATACTTCATCTTCCCCAGAATCCGCAATCACTAAAAATTCAGCGGACTCATCGCCGCCAATGGCACCGGAATCCGCCCGAGCTTCAATAAATGACAACCCACACCGAGTAAATATCGTTGAGTACGCCTTGCGAGCTGAATCATAATAGTCTTGCAAGGATGCTTCGGAATCATGAAAGGAATACGCATCCTTCATTAAAAATTCACGGCCCCTCATTAAGCCAAACCTTGGCCGAATTTCATCCCGAAACTTGGTTTGAATTTGGTACAACAATACCGGCAATTGCTTGTATGAATTAACATACGCATTCACCAAATCCGTGATCACCTCTTCATGGGTTGGGCCAAAGCAAAACTCTCGATCAGATCGATCATTTAATCGCAGAAGTTCCTTACCATATTGATCCCACCGGCCAGATGACTTCCAAAGTTCCGCAGGAACCACATGAGGCAAATTACATTCAGCCCCGCCAATGGCCATCATTTCTTCATGAATAATGCGATTTAATTTATTAAATACGCGTTGACCCAATGGCAAAATAGAATAGACACCTGACGCCACTTTTCGAATCATGCCAGCTCTGACCATTAACTGGTGAGATATAACCTCCGCATCGTTTGGGGCTTCTTTCAGTGTGTGAATAAATGAATTATGATATGTGTTCATAATAACTTTGCAAAGAACACACCGTTAAACTTTGATGAAGCTCTTCGCTCATTGCCTCAATGGTTGACTTCGCACCAGCCAACGTTGTAATCACAGGAACATTTAATTTATATGATTCTTGACGAATCACTTTATCGTCAAATCGACTCTCACCATTTAACGGCGTGTTAATTACCATTTGAATATCATTGTTTTTAAGTGCATCCAGTACATTTGGGCGACCTTCATTCACTTTATAAATAAATTGAGAAAATACACCATTCATATTTAAAAAGTCACACGTGCCTTTTGTGGCCAATATCGTAAAGCCCATTTGCTGAATCAGTTTCGCAATTGGCAATAATTTTGGCTTATCAGCGTCTTTAACACTCACAAAAATTGACCCAGACTTTGGAATCAGTTGACCCGCTGCCATTTGTGACTTCAAGTACGCATTCCCCACCGTTTTTGCAATGCCCATTACCTCACCAGTGGAGCGCATTTCAGGGCCCAACAAGGTATCAACCCCAGGAAACCGTTTGAATGGAAACACGGATTCTTTAACTGAAACATGATTGGGGACAACTTCCGTCACATTCAATGAATCAATGGTTTCACCCAACATAACCTTGGTGGCCAATTTAGCCCATTGAACACCCGTGGCTTTCGATACAAACGGCACAGTTCGAGAGGCTCTTGGATTCACCTCTAAGACATATAAAACATCATTTTGAATCGCATATTGAATATTTAATAAACCAATGACGTTAAGTTTTTTCGCAATGGATTGAGTGGCTGAACGAATGGTCGCTAACAATTGATCGGTTAAGGAAAATGCCGGCAGTACGGAAGCTGAATCACCAGAGTGAATCCCCGCCTCTTCAATATGCTGCATAATCCCAGCAATAACACAATCGGCTCCATCAGATAAAGCATCAACATCAATTTCAATGGCATCGTCTAAAAATTTATCAATCAATAATGCGCGATCATCATAACCTGGTAAAGATTCTTTTAAATAAACATTTAACTCCTCATCCGAGTACACAATTTTCATGGCAGCCCCCCCCAATACGTAGGACGGCCGAACCAATACTGGATACCCAATCGAATTGGCCACATCATGCACCTTATCCAAAGAGTGAACAATGCCATTGGCGGGTTGATTTAAACCCAAGTCTTGAATCAACTGTTGAAATCGATCCCGATCCTCAGCACAATCAATACTATCTTGACTGGTTCCAAGCAGTGTAACACCCAGAGATTCCAGATCTTTTGCCAAGTTCAATGGGGTTTGTCCTCCAAACTGAACAATTACCCCTTCCGCTTTCTCACGATGATAAATATGAAAGACATCTTCAACAGTTAACGGCTCAAAATACAAGCGATCAGATGTATCAAAATCTGTTGAAACAGTTTCTGGATTAGAATTAACCATAATACTTTCAAAACCAAGCTCACGAATGGCCATTGACGCATGAACACAACAATAATCAAATTCAATGCCCTGACCGATACGATTCGGGCCACCGCCCAAGATCATGATTTTTTTACTGTCCGAATCCCTTACTTCATCAAAGGTTTCATAACTTGAATAATAATAAGGTGTTTTAGCTTCAAATTCTCCGGCACATGTATCAACAATTTTATACGTCGGTAAAATATCATGCTTTAATCGAAATTCAAAAATATCCGACTCAGGCACCGTTAATAATTGGCTCAATTGAATGTCAGAAAACCCCAATTGTTTTGCCCATAAAACAGATTCCGGTGTAAGTTGAAACGATGTTGATTCTTGAATCATATCGGATAATTGATGCAAAAACCACGGATCTATTTTTGATAACTCATGAATGGTTTCTACCGACCATCCACGTTGAATCGCAACAGATAAGCTAAACAACCGCTCAGGGGTTGGTGTAATTAAACTTTTCTTAAGCGCCGCATCATCCATGGACTTATCTTTTCCATCCAGTCCAAACCCAAATCGTTTAATTTCCAAAGAACGACATGCTTTTTGAAAGGCTTCCTTAAATGTTCGCCCAATCGCCATCACCTCACCAACAGATTTCATAGAAACGCCAAGATTAGGCTCAGATGCTGGGAACTTATCAAAATTAAATCGTGGGATTTTTACCACACAATAGTCCAATGTAGGCTCAAAACTCGCAGGCGTTGTGGTTGTAATATCGTTTTTAAGCTCATCCAAGGTATACCCAACCGCCAATTTAGCCGCTAATTTTGCAATGGGAAAACCCGTTGCTTTTGAGGCCAATGCTGAACTACGTGATACTCGAGGATTCATTTCAATAACAATCACATCGCCATTGGCTGGATTAATTGAAAATTGAATATTCGACCCACCGGTCTCAACACCAATTTCACGAATAATCTTTTTGGCTTGATTACGCAAATCTTGATACTGTGCATCCGTTAGTGTTTGCGCGGGAGCAACGGTAATGGAATCCCCAGTATGAACCCCCATCGGGTCAAAATTTTCAATGGCACAAACAATCACAACATTATCGTTGCAATCTCTCATCACTTCTAACTCATATTCTTTCCATCCTAAGATGGATTTTTCAATCAGCACTTCAGAAATCAAACTATTATCGATCCCAGCCTTACTAATTTCTTGAACCTCTTCAATATTATAGGCAATTCCTCCACCCGTTCCACCAAGAGTAAATGCAGGTCGAATAACACAAGGAAAACCAATGGACTTGGCAATTTCAACAGCTTGTTCAATCGTATTTGCCGGACGGGACTCAGGAACATTACAGCCAATTTTTTCCATTGCAACTTTAAACTTTTCACGATCTTCAGCTTTATCAATAATCTCTTCTGTGGCACCAATCAACTCAACATTATGTTTTTTTAATATCCCGGACTTGGAAGCTTCCATGGCTAAATTCAGGCCCGTTTGGCCACCCAATGTCGGCAAAATAGCACACGGTTTTTCTATGTCTAAAACTTTATCCAACATATCAACGGTTAAAGGCTCAATATAGGTGGCATCCGCAATCGATGGATCCGTCATGATGGTCGCCGGATTAGAATTCATTAATACAACACGGTACCCATCTTCCCTAAGCGCCTTACACGCTTGAGTTCCAGAATAATCAAACTCGCATGCCTGGCCAATAATTATCGGTCCAGACCCAATCAATAAAATAGTTTTCAAATCATTACGACGTGGCATTAATTTACTCCCTTCATCACTTCTTCAGCCATTAATTCTCTCGCATCCACAGGATAATCACCGGTAAAACAATGATCGGTGAATTGAGGTACATCTTCATGTCTATCAGGATGTCCCATGGCCATATAAGTACCCGTTAAACTAAGAAAAAACAAGGATGTGGCGCCCACAACGCTTGTCATTTCTTCCAGATTATGAGATGCGGCCAACAACTCACTATAATTTGGCGTATCAATGCCATAAAAATCAGGGTGCTTAATCGGTGGGGATGAAATTCCCAAATGAACCTCAGAGGCTCCCGCTTCAAAAATCATACGAACCACTTTATTAGCGGTTGTCCCTCGAACCAATGAATCATCTATCAAAATCACCCGCTGTCCTTTAATCGCAGAGCGGTTCACACTATGCTTCAATTTAACCCCAAATTGCCGAATACTTTGAGATGGTTCGATAAATGTTCGCCCAATGTAATGATTACGAATAATGCCAAGCTCAAAAGGAATGCCAGATTGTTGTGCAAAGCCAAGTGCTGCAGGCACACCTGAATCTGGAATCGGAACAATCACATCGGCATCAATCTTATTTTCTTTGGCCAACTGCTCCCCCAAGTTTTTACGGTATGCATACACTGTTTGACCATCAATAATACTGTCTGGACGAGCAAAATAAATACGCTCAAAAATACACGGTCGTTCCTTGTGTTGCGAAAAAAGTTGAATGGATTCAACCCCATCATTTGTAACAACCACCATTTCACCATTTTTAACATCCCGAATATACCGGGCGCCGATAATATCCAGCGCACACGTTTCTGATGCTAAAACATACGCACCATTTTTCTCACCCAAAACTAGGGGGCGAATACCAAATGGATCCCTCACCCCAATCATTTTTTTATTCGTCATAATAATCAATGCATACGCCCCCTCAATATGACTCAATGCATCCATTAACTTATCCACTGTTTTTTGTTTATCAGAACGGGCCACCAATTGTAAAATCACCTCGGTGTCCGACGTTGTTTGAAAAATGGACCCGGTTTGAACCAAATGCTTTCTTAACGAAATGGTATTGGTTAAGTTTCCATTGTGCGAACACGCAAATCCTCCAGCCGCTAAATTGGCAAACAGTGGCTGTAAATTTTCCAAACGAGATTCACCAGTGGTGGAATAGCGAACATGGCCAACCGCCTGACGCCCTGGCAGTTTTCCCAATGTTTCAGCATTATCAAAATTATCACCAACCAATCCCTCCTTTCGGACGGAATGAAACGATTTCCCATCATAACTAACAATGCCTGCGCCTTCCTGACCTCGATGCTGCAATGAATGCAAGCCAAGGGTGGTTAAAACGGCCGCTTCATCAATTCCAAAAATTCCAAAAACCCCACATTTATGCTTTAAATCATGCATGAACTTGCGTGGTTTCCATCATTTGAACAAATTCATCAAATAAATAGTCAGAATCACATGGGCCTGGAGCTGATTCAGGGTGATATTGGACTGAAAATAATGGATAAATATTGTGACGAAAACCCTCGTTGGTCCCATCATACAAATTAACATGCGTCACCGTAACATCCGTACCTAACGATGCAACATCAACGCAAAACCCATGATTTTGGGACGTTATTTCAACTTTTCCTGTTTGCAAGTTTTTCACAGGGTGATTGATCCCATGATGCCCAAATTTCAACTTATACGTTTTCCCACCCAATGCATGGGCAATAAGTTGATGCCCCAAACAAATTCCAAAAATGGGCAGTTTGCCAAGATGACTTTTAATAACTTCAACAGCCGACTCAACAGGCTCTGGATCCCCTGGGCCATTGGAAATAAATAACCCATGATACGTATCACGACCCAACATATCTTTCGCTTGATCAATCGGCATAACCACACAATCACAACCACGATCTTCAAGATGCCGTAAAATATTAAACTTCACACCACAATCAAGAACAGCCAATTTAAATTTCTTTTCAACGGATTCTTTTTTATTCCAGGAATAGGTATCGGAAGTGGTTACATTTTGCGCTAAATTTAACCCCGCCATTTTAGGCTGCGCCGAAATTTGAGCCAATAGGTCGTCCTTGCTGGCATCCATATTACCCGTAATCATCATGCGTTGCGCCCCATGATCACGGACATGAAGCGTCAATGCACGCGTATCTAAGCGTTCAACACCCACTTTTTGATGCGCTTCTAAATAATCTTTTAAGCTTTGAACACTTTGCCAATTGCTGGGATGATCAACATATTCTTTGCACAGCAAGGCATTGAGGTAAATTTGATTGGATTCAACATCATCCTTGTTGATCCCATAATTCCCAATCATAGGATATGTCATGACAACACACTGATTGGAATACGAAGGGTCCGTCAACACCTCTTGATAACCAGACATCGCCGTATTAAATACTATCTCACCAAAAACGTCACTCGGCGTCGTAAAATAACGACCAGTAAACTCAGTGCCATCTTCTAAAAGCAGTCGTGCTTGAAATGTCATACTGAAATTAAATGATAGCAGAGAGGCTGGTTTTAAGAAAGCAGTTTTTAAATATTTTTCTATAATGCACTAAACAATGGCCATTTTCCCTTTACCTAAAACACGCCCGTTGGAACTCACAATATAAAAATAAATCCCTTTGGACAATCCCAAACCAGAAAAGTTACGCTGATTAATTTGAACAAAATTCTTATTTTTTTGACCACCGGGGGTTCCAGCCGCATAGGTTTCCATTAAAATTCGCTGCCCAAACTGATTGTACACCATTAATTCAATGGAAGCCGCCTGCGTTAATTCGTAAACCACCGTTGTTCCTGAGCTCAAATTAAATGGATTGGGAGCATGTTGAATAGATCCTTTTAATAATGAATCCGCCCCTAGCCCATCAATGGTCAATTGCATGATCAAAAAAATTACGACTTTTATGATTGTGTTTTTCATGTGATACCCCCTTATTTATTGCCAATAAATATCGTCATACGGCATCAAATAATTTCACAAATAGTTGACCTTAAAATCAAACAACTTTAGGCTAATGATAATGACCAAAGAAATGCCATTAACCCATCATTTGGATGAACTTCGAAAACGGATCATCATTAGCATCCTTACTATTCTATTCCTGAGTGTCATTGGATTTTTGCTTTACACCCCCATATCCACCCTATTTATCGCGCCATTTGAACCAGGTTTAACGAATGGCGCAACCATGAACGTCAATAGTATTTATGAAGGATTTTTTGTCAAACTTAAACTATCCTTTTTGGCGGGAATCATCGGAAGCCTTCCCATGATCATTTATCAGATCTGCCGATTTATTATCCCTGGGCTTAAATCCGGTGAAAAAAAATGGTTATTTATCACAATTGTTGCAAGCTCTATATTGAGCATTGGGAGCACGTATTTGGGATACGCCATAATTTTCCCTTATGTTGTAACATTTTTGTTAAATAGCGCATTCATTCCGGAAAACATCAATATACTCCTTAATTATCAGCAAAATTTAAGTTACATCATTTCTTTTTTATTGGGAGGCATTATTATTTTCCAATCCCCAATTGTACTGACCGTTTGCTTGGCGAAAAACATCATTACCCGACGTTTTTTATGGCATAATGCACGATGGTTCATTGTTGGCATCATCACCACATCGGCCATGGTAACCCCCCCGGACATTTTTTCCCAAATCAGCATATCTGTGCCACTGATTATTTGTTACTTCTTTTGCATATGTCTGGCAAAAATCATGAACTGGGGTGAAGAAAAATGTTAGGAATTAGCCTTCCAGAATTATTGATTATTTTAGCCATTGGGATCTGTGTGATACCCGCAAAGGACCTTCCCAAAATAATTCAGTTCGTTGCAAAAACATATAAAAAAGCACAAGACTTTTATTACAAAGTATTGCGTGAACTCAACATTTTAAACATTAACAATGACTAACAACCACAATTTTGGTTGGAATCATACTCAAATTTTGATACTATGATTAAAATTTAATTTAGGCTTTCTTATGAAACTACAAAAACAACTTGTTATTTTCGATCATTGCATTGCGTGCTCTACCTGTAGCAGCGTCTCCCCAACAGTGTTCGGCCTAAATACCACGGGAACCTCCGCTATGATTTTGAGCCAACCCATGAATGAATTGGTTGAAAAGAAAAGCATTGAAGCCATGAGAAGCTGCCCTGTGCATGCCATTGGAGTGAAGTAACATGATCACAGCAAGTGAGCTTCAGGAAAAACTCTCCACGATTTCAATTGGATCCAATACCTGCAATTTTAGTCTAGAAACTTGTGAACGATTTGTTCCACTGATCAATAAAATCAACCAAATTAAACAAGAAAAGAATGCCATCATCTTGGCGCACTCCTATGTTACCCCCGAAATTCTACATGGCGTTGCAGATCATGTTGGGGATTCGTTTGAACTGGCAAAAGCCGCTCAAAATACAGACTGCGACACCATCATTTTTGCCGCCGTCAAATTTATGGCAGAAACCGCCAAAATTTTAAATCCAAACAAAAAAGTTTACATCCCTTCTGAAATCAATGGATGCAGCTTGGCCGACTCCATTACCGCCAAAGAGGTTCTTGAACTTAAAAAACAATACCCAGACCATGCATTCATTTGTTATATCAACACCTCTGCAGAAGTAAAAGCCTTGTGCGATAGCTGCGTAACATCGTCCAATGTGTATAAAATCATTGAAAATTACCCCAATGAGAATATCTATTTCTTGCCCGATCAATTAATGGGCAAAAATGTCGAGCGCTATTTAAAAAGCATTGGCAGCAAAAAAACCTTCAGGTACCATTCTGGCACATGTTATGTGCATGAAGAATACGACCCCGACATGATCGATTTTTTAAAACTAAAAAACCCCGATGCGGCCATCGTATCTCACCCGGAATGCAAGCCAAGCATTATCGAAAAATCAACGTTTGTTGGCTCCACGTCACAAATGATCAACTATGTCAAAGAAACCAATCACAAACAATACGTCATGCTAACCGAATGCGGTTTAACGGCACGATTGCAAATGGAAGCTCCAACCAAACAATTCATTGGAAGCTGCACCATGTGTCGATACATGAAATCAAATAATTTGTATCAAATTTTATCCATTCTCGAAAACCCAAACCCCGAACTTGAAATCAAACTGGATGATGACACCATTGGTAAGGCCAAACATTCATTATTTGAAATGTTTAAATATGCATCATGACACCCCAAGATCCAAATAACAACAACAATCCACCAAAAGACCCAGAAGACAAAAAAAGAAGCATTAACGACATTACAAATGAGCTTCTTGAGCAATTAAAAGATGGGCCAAATGATTACTTTATGGCACTGCCCATGGATGAGTCATTTGAACCAACGGATTCAAAAAAAGATCCATCAAAAGACGTGATTGAACACATCAAATCATTTCATATTAAGCCCAAAGAAGTCAAAACCTATTTGGACCGTTTTGTTATCAACCAAATGGAAGCAAAAAAAGCATTGGCCATTGCCATTTGCGATCACTATAATTTTGTAAAAGAAGCCATCAACACACAACCCGCCGGCCATTACATCAAGCAAAATATTTTAATGATCGGCCCAACGGGGGTGGGAAAAACTTACCTTATCAAACGGATTGCTGAACTTATTGGCGTTCCATTTATAAAAAGCGATGCCACAAAGTTTACTGAAACAGGGTATCAAGGCGGTGACGTTGAAGATTTGGTCAGACAACTTTATAAAAAAGCCAACAACAACATCGACTTGGCTGAACATGGGATTATTTACTTGGATGAAGTCGATAAGATTACTGGCACCCAAAGTGCACAACACAAAGATGTATCAGGGCGAGGCGTCCAATCAAATTTATTAAAAATCATGGAAGACACCGATGTGGTAATTCGTCCACCTTGGGATATCCAGGGTCAGATTAAACAAATGATGGGCACAAAAAAAGCAGATCCCGATGAAAAAGAAACCATTAATACAAAAAACATTTTATTCATTATGAGTGGCGCCTTCAACAACCTTGGCGACATTATCAAAAAACGTTTAGACGGGGCAAGCATTGGCTTTGAGCGAAAGTCAAACAAAAAAAATACGGAAGATCATGATGCTTATTTAAAAAAATTACGTACCCAAGATTTGGTTCATTTTGGACTAGAACCAGAATTTGCTGGACGACTCCCAGTAAGAGTAACATTAAATCAATTAAACCCCACTGATTTATATGAGATTCTCATAAAATCTGAAGGATCGATTCTTGAACAATACATATTAAGTTTTAAACGATTTAACATTGAATTAGCATTTAATGATGAGGCACTTCATGCCATCGCACAACTGGCACATGAGGAGCACATTGGCGCAAGAGCACTACCCAGCACTCTTGAAAAAATTTTCAGAGACTTCAAGTTTGAATTACCGTCCACAAATGTTCATTACATATTTGCAACAAAGTCCTTAATTAATGATCCAATTCGCGCACTAAACAACTATTTGAAAAGCGAAAAAAAACAGTTAAAAATTGACATTCAATTGGCCATCGATGAGAAAAAAACACAGCACAATCAAACCATTGATAGCACCAAATTGATGGCCCAATGTTTACATCCAAACACCAAAGGAAAAATCACAGAAACCATTGATGCGTTTTTTTATGAAAGCAACCATGTCAACTCTCATTAAAAACATCACGAAACTAAAACACGGCATCCCAAAACATGTCACAATTGTGATTGCTTCAAAATATGCAACCTTAGACGACATAAAAACCATTTCAGACGAATTTCCAACCATTGCGTTTGGTGAAAACCGTGTCCAACAAGGAGAAGAAAAACAAATGGCTTACCCAAGCATCCAAAACCCTTGGCATTTTATTGGGCACTTGCAACGAAACAAAGTAAAAAAAGTCATTCAAAACTACACCCTTATCCATTCAGTGGATAGTGAACGATTATTAATGGAAATCAATGACGCCTCAGCAAAGAAAAATCACAAAACAAACCTGTTGCTTCAAGTCAATCCATTGGAAGACCAAGCAAAATTTGGTTTCAATGAAACCAGTATTTTTGAGGTCGCAAATCGATCTCAAACCCTTAAACACATCCATATCATTGGACTCATGTGCATGGCCCCATTTGACGCATCCAGTGATATTATAAAAAAAACATTTAAAAAAACACGGCAAATCTATGATAAACTAAAATCAGATGGATTACCTATGGAACAATTAAGTATGGGCATGAGTAATGATTATAAAATTGCAATTGATGAAGGTTCGAATATGATTCGCGTTGGGAGCATTATTTTCTCATGACATTCATAGAATCAACATTAAAGTTTTTTGGATTTAGTGAGGAAGACGAAGACACCAATGAGTCATCCACACTCATCCATCACGTATCGCAAACAAAGCCCAATATCCATAATTTTCAAGCACATCAAGAGCAAAAATTTGAAATTCGGATTTCATTCCCAAAAAACTACGAAGATTCAGTCAATATTGCCACACACTTACAACAAAACCGTGCGGTTCTCGTTAATCTCATGTATTTGGATCCATCTACCACCAAACGACTGATTGATTTCTTATGTGGCACCGCATACGCCATGAGTGGCAACATGAAAAAAGTAACCGACCAAGTGTTTATATTTTCACCGAAGAATACACTCATTGAAATGGCCGAAGACATCACCGATATTGAAAAAGCAACCCAGGAATATGAAGGGTATAAGATAGAAAACGCTGTAGGCGCTTAGTTGTCACCCATTGAAAAATTAAAAAGCATTGTTCAACGACTTCGAGCACCTGGTGGATGCCCATGGGACATTGCGCAAACCCCTCAAACCATTACCCCCCACATTATAGAAGAAGCCTATGAACTGGTTGATGCCATTGAATCAGACAATCTCAGTAACATATTGGATGAATTAAGTGACCAGCTCCTTCATGTGGTCATGATCTCTGAAATGATCCACGAAACCGGGGGGTTTTGCTTTGATGATGTAGCCAATCATTGTTCAGAAAAAATGATCCGTCGACACCCACATGTGTTTGGAAATAGCCACAGTTCATCCATTGGTGAGGTGAATAAAAAATGGGAAGAAATTAAATCAAAAGAAAAACCAAACCAAAGCATTGTTGATGGCATCCCAAAGCACCTCCCAGCCCTGCTTCATGCACATAAAATACAACGAAAAGTCGCACATGTGGGATTTGATTGGCCCGACCTAAATGGCCCCATTGAAAAATTAAAAGAAGAATGCGAAGAGTTGATCAATGCCATTAGCAACGAAAATATTGATGAAGAAATCGGCGATATCTTATTTACAATTGTGAACATTTGCAGAAAATCAAATAAATCTGCAGAAGATCTACTACAAAATGCCAATAATAAATTTAAACGTCGATTTAAACAATGTGAAATGCTTGCAAAACAGCATAATAAAACCATCCATGAGCTCAACCTCACAGAATTGGAAACATTGTGGGACCAAGCCAAAAAATTAGAAAAATAAATTGCACTTATTAAATGCAAATTGTAATATATACAAAGATTACGCAATTAGCCATTATATCTTCCCTAATTTCTTGGCATGATAAATTCATATAGAAGTGCGTAATCTCATCACACACCTGGCGGCCCCCTGGCCGCCAACTTAATTTTTAGGGGTTAAATATTCCCCCGATTAAAATGAGATAAAAAAGAAATTTCCCATTAACCTTAATATACGTTTCATCCATTCGCCACAAGCGATTTCGCTTTTTCAAATGATACCGAACTCGTTTCTTTAGCTCCATCGGTTTCTGGGGTTTTTATGAATTTATTCCCTTTTTACACTCTTTGCGCCAATACCAATGGAACGACTACTGCAGCATTAGATAAAAGATTATAAACCATCATTTAATTCTCTTGGTACACCGTAAATTTTCAAATACAGTGCATAAACGAAAAGTGCTAATGTGAACAAACTTAACTTACATAATGATATCAATCCATCATTTCTACACCAATTAACCAACGCCACCATGCAGATGCTCGGGGACTCTCTATTTTCATCAACCGCCCCAGCGGTAAGTAAGACTTTGGTAATCCATGTGCTACGTACGGCTTTATGAAGCGGGGTATCTTCACTTAGATTCCTCACATTCACATCCGCCCCAGCGGTAAGTAAGGCTTGAACAACATCTATGTAACCATTTCTTACAGCCCTATGAAGTGGGGCACATCTAAATTGATCCTTCGCATTCAAATCCGCCCCTGCGGCAATTAATGCTTTAGCAACGTCTGTTTGACCATTTTCGGCGGCCCAATGAAGCGGGGCCCATCCAACTCGATCCCCTCGCATTAATATCAGTAATGCCCTTGTCCTTTAAAACGCTAATAGCGTTTGGGAGATTTTTTTTATAAGCTTTTAGAACTCCCAACTCATGTATATAATTCGTAAATGGGCCCACTGGTATTTGTATTCCGGCTATTTTGGGGTTTTTGTTACATTCTTTGATCAATTGTTTGAGTTCTTCTTTTAAGCTTGGAAGTTATTTTCCAGCAAACTCATCTGCTTTTTGTACATCTTTACGTAGTTCTTTTGATGTCTTAGCAAAACCTTCAAAGGAATCAGTATCTAAGAATTTAAGTACAGAATCAAAGACGACTTCATTAGGTAGTTTGGATAACTGGTCATATGCCGCAGCTGCTGTTGATCCGTCTTCACCTATTGATGCTGCTGTTGTCTGGGTTGTTGGTGGTGCTGGCAGTTTTCTTTCTTCTAGTTCTGGTGCGAATGTGGATGCCATTGGAGGGAAAAGCATTTGCTTAAAGACTGCATCTTGGGCTACTGCAATATTATGAAGACCACTCAGATGAGTATTATCATCGTTGGATTCTTAGACAGTATCAGCTACCGGCGGTTTTTTATAAACAATTGCTCCTCTACGGTGTATTGTTGGGCTGGAATGGTTTATTCTTGCCATGATTTCCTCCTGTTTGTGGTCAGGCAAAAAAAGTCCGTTCTCACATCACAAAAGTTATTTTATTTTAAATAACATGGATATTCAATTCCACTTTTTATTGATTATCGAATATTGATCTCAAATAATTTCACAGGAACTTAAAGCTAACAGGGGTGACAAGTATCCCAAAAACGATCCATTATGTTGAAAAAG
>DBHX01000005.1 GCA_002296285.1 bacterium UBP8_UBA817 | reverse complement strand
TTTACACTTTTTGCACCACTACCTGGGATTGTACCAATTGACGAATCCCACCTGGAAAATGAATGGGGTCGTTTACCATAACATCCGACAATTTTATCTGAGATCGTGAAATTTCCACGCCTGGTGCACCTGTTGCTCCCTCTGAAGGACGCCAAACCACTGGCTCAAATAAGCGAGAACACTGCCGCGTAAGTACTGGAGGACCAAGAGCCTGCGTTGCAATTCTCAACAGCTTCATAATAAATAAATTTAATTAAAAAAACGGTTTATGACAACTGAATTAACGAGTCATCGTAATGATTCGGCGCATCAAAACCCAGCAAATTGCACAGTGTGGCCGCGACATTGGCAAGCCCTGGCGTATCCAAATTGGCCAATCGATAATTGGCATCCTCATCCACAATCACAAATGGAACTGGATTTAAGGTATGGGCAGTTTTGGTCATATCATCGGCATTGCCATGATCCGCCAATACCACCAAAATTCCACCGGCATCTTTAACTGCGTCTGCCAATTGAGCAATGCTCACATCCACCGCTTCCATGGACTCAATCACCGCGTGCAAATCACCGGTATGCCCGACCATATCCCCATTCGGATAATTTATTCGAATAAAATCATAGTTTGTGATGACCTGGCATACATAATCCGTAATTTCTTGCGCCTTCATGGCTGGCGCTTGATTGAAAGGAATGGTGTCTGATGGAATTTCCACATAATCTTCCAATGCATCAGCCACCTTGCCAGATTTATTACCATTCCAAAAAAAAGTCACATGCCCATATTTTTGAGTTTCAGAAATCGCCAATGTTTTGATGCCACTGGCGCACATATACTCCGCGACTGAACCATCAATTTTCGGGGGCGACACCAAGTAATTTTTTGGAATATGTAAATCCCCATCGTATTGCATCATCCCCGCATAAAGAACATCAGGCCGTCGCTTTCGATCAAAATGAATAAACTCGTCATTATCAAAAGCCTGAGATAACTCAATGGCACGATCCCCTCGAAAATTAAACAATACCACCGAATCCCCATCATTTACTGCCCCCATGGGCTCATCCCCATCCTCAATCACAAAAGCGGGAATGTACTGGTCAATCAAATCAGGATCTTCATACGCACTGGCAATCGCCGCTTGTGCCGAAGGAAACCGTGGCCCCTCACCCAATACATGCGTCTGCCACCCCCGTTCCACCATGTCCCACTCAGCACCATAGCGATCCATGCTCACCAACATCCGCCCACCCCCTGATGCGATTTGGTAGTCCCGCTGCGACGACTGATTGATTTGATTCAACCAATCATCCAATTCATCCACATACCCCATCGCAGATCGAGCAGGGACATCCCGGCCATCCAACAAAATATGAATCCGGACCTTTTGCACGTGGTCGCGCGATAGTTCATCCAACATGGCTTTTAAGTGGTTTTTATGAGAATGCACATTCCCATCCGATAATAAACCAATCAAATGAAATGTGGATTGATTGGTAATCACACGCCCCGTCAATTGCCGCCATAAATCAGTATGAAATACCGCCTTCGATTCCACCGCCTGACTCACCAAACTAGCCCCCTGAGCAAACACACGCCCAGCCCCTAAAGCGTTATGGCCAACTTCAGAATTACCCATGTCATCATCAGTTGGCATACCAACCGCGGTTCCATGTGCCTTAAGTGTACGAAATAAAGGCCCTTGAAATAAATGATCCAGCGTTGGCGTTTTGGCCAATTGAACCGCATTTTTCTCACTCGGTGGAGCAAGGCCAACACCATCTAAAATAGCCAAGACAACCGGCCGCTTTTGAGGAAATTCTGAATGTTTAGTTAAGGGATTAATCATGTTAATAGTGTACAAACACGCCGTGTAAAAAACAACACAAACGATCCCATACAAATCAGACGGTATTGCGTTTATAATAGGATCATGCCATTTGATGCATTGATTCAATTGCCCCTCACCATTGGCCGACTGTTTGGGAGTTGGTTTGGCCAAGAGTTTTGGCTCACTCGATTTATTTTTATTCGAGCCTTGGGCAGTATTTATTTGGTGGCTTTTTTGGGGGTACTTTTGCAAACCAAAGCACTGATTGGTTCACGCGGCCTGTTGCCCGCCCATTTGTTTTTACAACATATCAAAGCCGCTCAGGGCCCGATGGCATTTTGGAAACTACCCACTCTTTTTTGGATTCACCTATCCGATCAATGGATGACCATTTTAGCCCTCACTGGGGTCGGTTTATCCGCCGCCATCCTACTCGGACTCTCCAACGGCATCAGCTTGTTAATGGTATGGATCATCTACATGTCATTTGTTCACATTGGCCAAGTGTTTTATGGGTATGGATGGGAATCCTTACTCTTAGAAGTTGGTTTCTTGGCCATTTTCTTATACCCCATGTTCAATTTAGAGAACTTCCCAGCCCATCACCCACCCCCCAAATTGGTGATGGCATTGTTGCTTTGGGTACTGTTTCGCAACATGTTTGGGGCAGGCATGATCAAAATAAGAGGCGATGCCTGTTGGCGAGATTTAACCTGCCTAAGCACACACTTCGAAACCCAACCCCTACCCAATCCATTAAGCCCCTGGTTTCATCGATTGCCAGCATGGGTTCTAAAGGGCGGGGTTCTATTTAACCATGTCGTGGAGCTTTTGGCCCCATTCGGCCTGCTGCTTACTACGCCATTCCGAATAATTGCGGGCATACTTACGGCCATATTTCAAATCATATTGATTATTTCAGGAAACCTATCGTGGCTCAACTGGCTAACATTGGTGCTATGCATCCCTTGCTTTGATGACCGCATTTGGCGTCGCATCATACCGCAATCTTGGCTACCATCAATTCCAACTGACATGGGATTATCAGTCATGGCCACCAGCACTCAATGGGGGCTACTCGGATTGGGTGTTTTAGTTGCAATATTGAGCATTCAACCCATCCAAAACTTATTTTCCAGTCAACAACGCATGAATGCCTCATATGACCCCTTCCATTTGGTCAACAGTTACGGAGCATTTGGCAGTGTGGGAAAAGAACGCTTTGAATGCATTATAAAAGGCACTCACGATCCCAATAACGATGATTGGCACGAGTATGAATTTCCGGCCAAACCAGGAAATCCACAACGAAACCACCCCATCATTGCACCGTACCAACCACGTTTGGATTGGCAAATTTGGTTTGCCGCCATGGGCAACATTAACCAAAACCCATGGCTCGTGCATTTGGTGGCCAAGCTTCTTAAAAATGACCCCATTATTCAGCCACTGATTCATCACAACCCATTTCAAAAAACAACCCCAAAAGCCATTAAAATTGACCTCTACCGATATACATTTTCCCCTAAAAACAACCCGGCCAAGTGGCAACGCAGCTATGTGGGTCCATACCTGCCCCCCATCACCATCCATGACCCGGCCCTATTAAACTACTTAGCCGCTCATGATTGGCCAAGCCCATGAAGAAATCCACACACCGTAACCCACTCATCAAGACTCTAAGCAAGTTAAGCACCAACGAAAAACAACTGGCCAGCACCCTGATTTGCAACCAACTAACCCGGTGGCTCAACACACATCAACCCAACCAATTGGGGGCCTTTGTACCCGTTCGAAACGAACCCAATATTTGGCCCGCACTAAAAAATTATGCAACCACCAACGCCCTCTATTTGCCTAAATACAACCCCAAAAAAAATGGCTATGACTGGGCCCTTTACAAAGAGCCCCTCACAGCATCCAAATTTAACATTCCAGAACCCGCCACGGCCTGTGGCACCCCACCCACATTGGATGCCTGCGTGGTACCCGCCGTGGGCATCGACCCCAATGGCCACCGCATTGGCTGGGGGCACGGCTATTTTGACCGGCTACTCAGTACCAAAATTCCCCACCGCATTGGCATCATCTTTGATTGTCAACGAATCAGCGCCCCCATCAAATCAGATATTTGGGACATTCCATTAACCGGAACCATCACTGATCAACGCCATGATGCCATTTAATATGATATCTAGTCCGTATAATGATAGTTATTCATTATGATCCATACCCGCCAGCCACACGCGCCATTAAGACGTTAAGAATGTCTTGTTTACCATATCTAGCGGCCAACTGACACGGGGTTTGTTTGGATTTATCCAGAAGATCCACCCCCGCCCCAGCGTTGAGCAAGGTATGAACTGTGGCCGTATGACCTTCCTAAGCGGCCTGATGAAGCGACGTCTTTCCAGAATAATCCGCCAGATCCACGTCTGCCCTAGCGTTGAGCAGGAGATGAGCTGCGGCCGCATGACCGTTATTAGCGGCCCAATGAAGTGGGGTCCATGCCAGTGGATTAGTCCTCGAATTCACTTCCGCTCCAACGGTAATTAAGGCTGTGACAAGCTCTGTGTGACCATTATAATCGGCCTGATCAAGCCAAGTAAGTTCATCTTGATTCCTTATATTAATATTATAAATCCTAGACGTCCTTAAAACATTGATGGCAGTGCGCAAGGTTTCTTCTAGTGTTTTTAGAACTGTCAAATACTCTTTCTCATTCTTAAATGGGCCTTCTGGTAGTTTTGCACCTACTATACCGGAGTCTATGATCCATTGACTGAGTTTTTCTTCCAACCTTAGAATCTCTTGTTTATTTAATACAGCATCCTGACGTTGACCGCCATCACTGACTTTGGGGTTAATAGTGTGCATATTTCCCTGTCTAACTGGATATATTTTACCATGATTCAATCATTTTTTATTCGGATAACAACTGTCAAAGTAAATCCAAATAAATTATTACATTCATATATGGCCAATGATAAATGCCATATATATAATTTATCATCGTAAATTACTCTTAAAAGGTTTCAAAAAAAATTCATCTACCACACAAATGTTTAATGATGCTAAGTTTCATACTAAACAGAAGCATTATTTGATGCCCAATGCTTGATCATATAAATTTGGTACACATAATGCATATGAAGGCATCTAAGGCGTATAGAAACTCATCATAATCGGCGAATTAACACATCAAAGTACGGGCAACTCGAACTTGAAATGAGGGGCATCAACAATGCTATTTTTTTATTCTCAAGGTATTTTATGGGAGCCATATCATTGGACACATTTGAATACTCGGGCAATTGGTGCAGCCACGCTGTGATTTGATCAGGATGAGATTCAAACTGAGACTTAAGCACATGAAACAAGCTTCCCTCTATAAAATTGCAAGCATAAAGATCCAAAATCTTATGATCGATGATATTGATTTTATTTTTACCACCAATCATGCCCATGTAATGAATCGTACGATCAATATCCAAATTAAATCCATCGTTAGTACATAAAAAGTACAAATGTTTCAGTTGAACATGCGCCACCATTGGATCCGAAAGCAATTGAACCAATGCATCAGAGTAAATTGCCTGAGCGTATGGTTTAGCACCAAATCTAATGTACAATTCACCCAATAAATTAAATGCCGATTTGGCAATGGGAGAACGAAGCTCAAGCTCGAAAAAAGAAAGAAGGGATTGAATTGATGCTTGGATATTATCATCCAACAACTTCGCAAACTCAAAACATCGATCAAATTCACCATGCGTCGATGAAGAAAATCCCCTCAACAGATCACCCGGGCTGTTATGATGTGGCGCATACATCACAGATGCCATAACACTAGATAGCGCCAAGTAAAACCGGACCAATGGCATATACTGGGCTTTAAACTGAGACGACACCTCACCATCCACCAAGGTTTTATCTAAACTCAAAAAACAATCATGCAAACGATGGGAATTAAAAATGATTTGAGCCTTGTCCCTAAGCGATAAGGTTAACGCCCCAGAAAACACCCGGCAATACATCTATCGGGCTAAAATTGAACCCATTAACCAACCCTTCCGGCAAATTTTGAATAAACATAAGACGACCTTTCGCATATTGAATGCGGCATTGATCCTCATTTGAAAGCACTCCCCGAATTTTATTTAAACGTATCAGCGCATCTTTCGTTTGAACCCCTGTAGCCAACGATAACTCTGAAAACAAATAATGCGCCCATTGATAAAATAAGTTGACGCGTTCCTCATCGGACTGTTTCTTGAACGAAGTAACCGAATCATCACATTTGATTTTTCTCCGAATCTCATATTGTCCCAATAAAGTGAACGCTTCCACTGCATTAAAAAAACACGAATGATTCAAAGCTTCTTTAACTTCAGGCTCTGTTACAAACCGATCATCAATTTGAGTGCTTCTCGATCGAATATTTTTATAGATCTTAAGAGCTAATGACAAATCGGCAACATCCGATGCAGTCAACAAATCTTATGACATCAACCAACGATCTGCGGTGATCGAATGCTGAAAAGATTTATCGAGCCTTCGTCGCTTTTTTGACGATTCATCGCCAGAAATCCGAAAAGGGAACTCATCAATATTTAAAACAGACGTAACTTTTTTCATTATTTGAACAAAAATACATTTTTTTATTAAATATAGAAATAAAAAAATATTAATTTCATAAAAACAAAAAATAACAGATAAAAATAAAATAAAATCGAATTCCATAATTTCAAAAGGCATTAGTTTCACCTCAAATTCATCGTCAGCCCATTCATACTTTTAATCCCAATCATTATAATTAAGACATCAAAAGTAAATACAACCTACTGAACACTATTTAACTCTTTTTGAGTAATATTTTTTGAAAAGGCCACCTGTTGATCGTTCATCGCAGCCAAGCCCGTCTGGATAAATTGGACAAAGGATTGCGTATCTTTCTCAGTCACAGATACCCCATTTTTAAAAATGGTCTTGGTTGATCGTTGATAGCGCCACCGCTTTCTCCTAGACGACTGATTCCAAGACTCAAACCCATACACTTCATTTGGAAAAACAATCAACATATGATCGGGATTATCCAAAGGATGACCATATTTAATACCAATACTATTAATGTTTCCCAACACTTGTTTCGAAGATGTAAATATTAAGTCAAATACCTGATCCAGCATATTGGTTATTTCCTCACTAATTTGATTAGCCTCTGTTGAATCTACTAAATCCCCTTTGGTCAGGCCGGTTGGATGCAAATGGTTTAAATCTAAGTTGTTCATCAGGCTACCTCACTTATTTTACGATCTTTTTTTTATTTATATTCCCAAAAACATAAAAAAATAAACATCCCCCCACAGCATGAACCATTGAAGCTCAAGTTGATATTCGCTAATATAAATGGATGACCATTATCGAAAAAATAAAAGATCTTTTTGTGGGAGATCCAGCAAAAAAAACCACTGAGCGTTATCAAGAAAGAGTCAACCAAATCAATGCCCTTGAAAACCAGATCCAACAACTTTCAGACACCGATTTAAAAAATAAAACCGATGAATTTAAATCCGCGATTGCCAACGGAAAATCACTGGACAGCATTCTACCTGAGGCATTCGCTGTTGTCAGAGAAGCGGCAAAACGTGTCCTTAACATGCGACATTTTGATGTCCAACTGATTGGGGGCATGGTTCTTAACGATTGCCGAATTGCCGAAATGAAAACCGGCGAAGGAAAAACACTGGTAGCAACACTCCCCGCTTATTTAAATGCCCTCGAGGGAAAAGGCGTGCATTTGGTAACCGTAAATGATTACTTGGCCAAGCGAGATTCAGAATGGATGGGGCAAATCTATTCATTTTTGGGGTTATCGGTTGGACTCATTCAAAACAGTATGCCTCATGAAGCACGTCAACACGCCTATGCTTGTGACATCACCTTTGGAACGAACAATGAATATGGCTTTGATTATTTAAGAGATAACTTGGCATCAAGTCTAGAAGAATGTGTTCAACGCCCCCCCCATTATGCCATTGTTGATGAGGTTGATAGCATTTTGGTGGATGAAGCACGAACACCACTCATTATTTCAGGATCCATCGAAGACTCAACCGCAAAATACAAACAATTGATTGGGGTGGCCAAATCCCTCAAAGAAACCGCAGACTTCACCCTTGATGAAAAACACAAAAACATTGTTCTTACAGAAGATGGCACCAATAAAATTGAAAAAACATTGGGAATTTCAAACATCTATTCGATTGAAACCATGGATGTTGCCCACATTGTGATTCAATCATTGAAAGCACTGCATCTATTTAAACGAGACGTGGATTATGTGGTTCGAGACGGACAAGTGATGATTGTGGATGAATTTACCGGCCGTGTGCTTGAAGGACGACGCTATTCAGATGGCCTGCATCAAGCCATTGAAGCCGCTGAAAATTTAGTGATTCAAAATGAAAGCCAAACATTGGCCAGTGTCACCTATCAAAACTATTTTCGATTGTTCCCCAAATTATCTGGCATGACGGGAACCGCCAAAACCGAAGAAGAAGAATTTATTAAAATTTACGGGTTGGACGTTGCTGTTATTCCTACAAATAAACCCATATTAAGAAATGATACAGCGGATGTTATTTATAAAACAAAAGAAGAAAAATACAAAGCCATTGTTAAAGACATCAAAGCCCACCACGAAAAAAAACAACCCGTATTGGTCGGAACCATTGCGATTGAAACATCCGAATTAATATCAAAATTATTAACCAAGGAAAAAATTCCTCATAAAGTACTCAATGCCAAGTTTCATGAAAAAGAGGCTGAAATTGTTAAGGATGCAGGGCAATCTAGCGCCATCACCATCGCAACAAACATGGCAGGTCGAGGTACTGACATTGTGTTAGGTGAGGGAGTTGTAAAAAACGGAGGACTCTATGTCATTGGCTCTGAGCGCCATGAATCCAGACGAATAGACAACCAATTACGTGGCCGATCCGGACGACAAGGAGATCCTGGAAAATCAAAATTTTACTCCAGTCTTGAAGATGACCTCATGAGGTTATTTGGATCAGAAAGAATCGCGTCGGTCATGAGCACGCTAGGGCTCCCGGATGATACTCCAATTGAACATAATATGATCACAAAATCATTGAGTAAAGCGCAAAAAAAAGTCGAACAATTTCATTTTTCAGCGAGGAAGCAAATTTTAGAATTTGATAATGTATTGGATAAGCAACGTGAAACGGTTTACACCTTACGACGCCAATGCTTAAAAGAAGGCACCATTTTAGAAAAGCTGACCGACGGCATTCATGATGTATTTGACTACTTAATCAGCGAATACCAAGAACCGTTTAAACATCGTTCCACCAATGAAGAAAACTACAACGAGTTTTGCAAAACGCTATTGGATATTTTTCCCTACCAACCAATTGTTTCATTACTTAAGACAAATGAAAAAAACACCCCTGAAGCCATTGAAAAGGAATTAATAACCGCGTTTAAATTACAAATACAACACTTTCCAGAGGATATTTTCAGCACCATATCACGATTAACACTCTTACGGCATTTGGATGCCAAATGGATGGATCAGCTACACAACATGGATGCACTTAGGGAAGGGATTGGGTTACGTGCCTATGGCCAAAGAGATCCCCTCATTGAATATAAAGTAGAGGCCTTTCAAATGTTTAAAGAAATGATATACAGTGTTTTTAGCGAAACCATCAAAGTCTTAAATCGCATTGAAAGCATTGAAACAACAGCACCTGAAACCGTTGAAGGAAAAAAACCTGAAACCATCCGATACTCACGATCGGAATCAAAAACCAACGCATCCATTTCATCTGACCTTGGTCGAAATGATCGCATCACAATTGAAAAAGATGGCGAAATTCAAGAATTGAAATGGAAAAAAGCCAAAGAACTGGTTGAAAATCATGGTTGGAAAGTAATCGGAAAGTAATGCAAGAACTGAATCAGCAATTAAAAAAAATCAACGATCGTTTCTACCTGCTCGGAGACTATCTTTAACGAATCTTCAATTACAGAAGAAATACGCCAAATTGATGCAGAAATTGAATTGGATAGTTTTTGGGACAACAATGATAATGCCCAAAAAGTCTTTCAACATCTCAACCAATTAAAACGACAACGTGATAATATTCAAGACATCAAAACAAGCATTGAAAATGCACAAACTGGACTCGAACTGTTAGGCGAAACCCCTGATGATACCGATATCTTAATGGAAATCAAAAACTTAATTCAAAATTTAGAAGGAAAAGTCAACACCATAGAAATTGAATGCTTATTATCCCATGAATGGGACACATTGCCCTGCATTTTCACAATTAATGCCGGGGCTGGCGGCACTGACGCTCAAGATTGGGCCGAGATGCTGCTCAGAATGTACACCCGATGGTTTGATATCAAAGGATTCACCATAGAGTTAACTGAAATCACATCTGGAGATGAAGCTGGGATCAAATCCGCAACCATACTGGTGAACGGGCCTTTTTGTTATGGTCTGTGCAAAAATGAAATTGGAATTCATCGACTGGTTAGACAAAGCCCATTTAATGCCAATGCAAAACGACAAACATCCTTTGCTGCCGTTGACGTTATCCCTCAGTTTGACGATTCGTATAAATCAATCAATATTGAACCAAAAGATTTAAGAATTGACACCTACCGAGCATCGGGTGCTGGCGGCCAACATATCAATAAAACAGACTCCGCTGTAAGAATCACCCACCTTCCGACGGGCATTGTAGCTCAATCTCAATCCCAACGATCACAAACCGCCAATAAAGATACGGCCATGAAAATTTTAACCGCTAGAATTCTAAATCGACTCGAAAGTGAACAAAAAGAAAAAATTGATGACTTAAAAGGAAGCAATGAGATTGCCTGGGGCAACCAAATTCGATCGTATGTCTTTCACCCCTACAAAATGGTCAAAGACCATCGAACAAACACAGAAACAAGTAATATTCAAAAAGTGATGGATGGTGAGATTAACCCATTTATTGAAGACCACCTCAGGTATCAGTCAAAGGAAAAGCTCGACAAATCATAAAGAGTTGATAAGCTAAAACATATGGGATTTGCAGCACTAGGCATCAATTGTCAAACGATTAAAGAAAATATAACCCAAATCAAGGACTCTATCAAACGCCCTCCCAAAGTGTTGCTTGTTGCAAAAGCTGATGCCTATGGATTGGGCGCCGCAAGTATCTGCGAAACACTCACTCATACCATTGACTACATTGGTGTTGCAAACTTAAACGAAGCCACACAACTCAGAAATCAGGGAATTACCACACCCATTTTGCTTCTATCTGAACCATTTGATTTTGAACTCGATACAATCTCGGCATTGGACATCGCTGTCACGGTATACACGCATTCAACCATCGATGAAATTAGTGCATTTGCAAGTAAAAAAAGTCGACCGATTAAAACCCATCTAAAAATTGACACCGGAATGACACGATTAGGCACTCCCTGGCAAGACGCAATCAAAACAATCAATTATTGGCACAATTCACCGGACATGGTGATAAAAGAAGGGGTATATTCTCACTTTGCCAATAGCGATGCGCCAGAGCACCCCTTAAACAAAAAACAAATTGATCGATTTTTCAAACATAAAGCAACATTTAATCAACAAATGATTCATTTTTCAAATTCTGATGCGATAAAAAACATTGTCGATTCACATCAGAACACCATACGCATTGGTTTAGGTGCATACCAGAACAGCTTCACACTCTCTGCCCCCATCCGCCACATTCAGTCCATTCCTGAAAACACCAGTGTTGGGTATGGCAGCACATACACCACAAGCCGGCCAACAACCATCGCCATTATTGGGATGGGCTATGCGGATGGTCTATCCACACAACTATCCAATCAAGGGCACGTGATCATTAACGATGAAAAATGCCCCATCGTAGGAAAAATTTGCATGGACATGTTTATGGCTGAACTCCCCTCACCAATTCATGCAAACCCACAGGACATGGCCATCATTCTTTCTCCAGAAAATACTCCGGGGTTAAGCCTAAACGAAATGGCAAAAATCACCAACCAAAACCCTCGAGAGGTACTCACCAGATTATCCCCTCGAGTCAAACGGCACTATCTGATTTAAATCAGTTGTTGCTGACGCAATTGCTCAACACAGGCTTTGGCGGCCACTTGCTGTGCTAACTTCTTATTTTCGCCCTCCCCAATCGCTTCAAATCTTTGACCTTTCAAAGAAATTACCACTTTATAATGAAACATCTTCTTATGTTCAGGTCCAGTCATTTTATAACAATCGTATGCTGGCAAATGAGATCCATACTTTTGAACAATTTCCTGTAAAAACGTTTTATAATCAACAATAAAATCAACATCTAAGTAATCCGACATATATTCTTCAATAATGTCAGAAAACCAATCCTGCGTATATTCCACCCCTTTATCCAAGTACACGGCCCCTAAAATGGCCTCAAAAGTATCGGATAACAAGGCTGGGCGCTGTTGGCCCCCAAACGCTTTTTCACTATCTGAAACCAATACAAACCGATCCAATTTCAATTGCAGCCCCAACTTAGCCAACGATCGATCTGAAATAATTCGAGCGCGAATTTTAGTTAACATCCCCTCTTCCATGTTAGGAAATTTATGCATCAGATAATACGAAACAACAAATTTTAATACGGCATCGCCAAAAAATTCAAGCCGCTCTTGTTGATCTTCACGTTTGTTTTTTCTTTTTTGATGAATATAAGAACGGTGCGTCAATGCATATTGATATAATCGTTCATCATTTGGCTCAATATTTAATACATCAAAAAAATCTGATAATGATGACATGGTTAATGATAAATAAAGCGCAATGATTTAATAAGACGACGAGTAATCATGTACGTGTAATATACAGCCAACGCCACAAAACACCCAACAACAAAACCCAAAACCGACCGATATAATGAAATCAATACTGGGGTATGAAAATGACAAAACGAATTAATTAAAGATGCCAACGCAATCGCACCCAAGCCATTCAAAAACCAAAGCATATCTTTTAATTTTTGATCCGCAAACCAATACCCAATCAATAATGCCGGATAACCGATGAGAAATTCTTTAAATCGAGGTCTCACAATAAATAATTGTTCCAAAAATAATCGAAAAGATGATTCGATTGAAGATAGTTGACTATAATTACCGCTTCGAAAAATGTAAACCAAAATCACAAACGATGCGAATAATAAAACAAAAAATGCTGAAAATGTCATCGGAAAACGAACAACCCGCCTTAAAACATACATAATTGAGTTGACACGCCGATCACCACAATAAAAATACAGCCCAACCAATACAACCGGTAACAGTAACCCTAACTTTACACCGCGGAATGGCACAATATTTTGAAGATGCACGGCATCACTATACAATGCAATACAAAAAATAACTGATACCATGCAAACGAAAAAAGCTTGCAGTAAAAAAAGAAACAGGGTGAATAACTTGCGTCGAGAATACCCATTTGAAATGACATAATGATTGGGGTAAAAATAAACAAAGCCAATCACAGGACCCAATACAACCGACATCAAACCCAACAAAGACACAGTTAAGGGTTGGACACCCAAAATAATGGCATATGCAATGCTTAAAAACCCAATTAAATACCCATACTGACGCGGCGTATCTAATCGATGAACTTTTAAAATAAGCAAAAACAATGCCGAAAAAATACCCAAGCCGATAATTAATTTTTCCATATAAGATGCCCCAATTTTAATCAGGTTAGGAAAATAATCAACATTAATACCACCCGATCGTTCATAGGTCTCAATCACTTTTTTCATGTACAAAATATTTTTGTCATATAAATTCGATAAGTGAGATGACCGAACTGGCGCAAAGGTTAGTATATGTGGCGAACGCTCATTTAACGCCCTGAGATACCGATTAAACAATAACTCAAGTGAAATCGAGCCATCATCTTTTTTTAAAACACCATGTAAAACAACAACTTCAGTCGAAAGTTTTGAGGCCAATGATTCCAAATGCCGGGGTTGCTCATACTCAGATGAAAGAAATTCAGAAACAATTAACTTATAATCTGACCGTTGAAAATTCGTTAATAAATTCCCTGAAAATTCCGCATCACCAAAATTAAAATCTTTTGCAAACATCACTGACTTTACCAACTCATTTTTTTCTAATTCAGCAAAGGTGTAATCTATTTTAGCGTTTGAAAATGTATAAAACGACTTTAATTCAGGAATGATGTTAAAGCCAAATGTTGTGTATGGTTTGATCAAGTCCTCACTAAACCCAAGCGGTAATGTTAACACTTTTTCAAATGGAATATTAACCTGTATGATTCGCCCCGAATGTTCAACCACACTATCTCTTGGAAGAAACAACTTTAAATGACTAATTATTCGCTTGTATACCTTTAGTTCATCGACAATAATGTATGTTGCATGTGGGTCAATCGTTGTTTTTCGCCGCAACCGAGACAATACCGTTCGATACAATTGACCAACACGCAACGTATTAATAATTTGATGCCCTGGCAATACCGTTATCTTTGACAAGCGCTCATATTCACCAATGGTATACTCCGGGACAATAATGGTGGAAATACCCACTTGATCCTTTAAAATGGCCAACATCGTAGATCGGTCATTACCAGATAACTCTTGAAGAAGAGAAATATCAGAATTTAAAATAGCAAATTGAGCATTTTTTCTTTGAGAATCAAAGTTCAAACGTTCCAGGAAAATATTAAACGCAACAATAAACGCTAAACTGATTAAAATTAACGGTATTAAAACTTTAAAATGTCTAAAATTCACATTAGACATCTTAACAATAGTTCAATAAATTTGCATGTACATTTTTTTTATACTAGAATTTACCGAAGGAGTTAACTTTGAATAACAAAACAGCCGAAAACGATCAACTATCCATTCTTCTTTCTGAGAAAGAACCAAATACCATTACCTATTCCAAATCACTGTTTTATTTACTAACTAAAAATTCACCGTCTGACTACTCCTCAAAAGCACAACTTAAAAATGACAACATTATTGTTCCATATTCCATCATTAAAAAATCAAAACAAGCCAAAGATTTAGATGTCAAAGAAATTATTTTATTGGCAAGTGAACGTCCAGACAGAAACACGTCGGTACGATCAACCCTTGATCTATGGGGACTTTCTTCATACATAGACTACTTATACACCACGGCAGAATTATCATTTTTAGAAGGTCTTACACCCGTATTTGAAGGGGGATTTTTAAGCCCCTCTGAACTAAAAAAAATATCTGAAATTTTAGCATTTGTTAAAATTCTCATCCCCTCGACAAACCTAAAATATTACGAAACAAAATACAACAAAGAATATGCAAAAAAATATTACGAGGTCCGACTAAAAATGCTGGAATGGACGGGCAAATTAAACGTACCGGTTATTTCTGGAATTATTATTGGAAGCGATTCAAGTGAAAACCACACAAAACAAACCATCGATAAAGTATGTCAATATCAACAGAAATATGGAAACATCCATTCTATTTCCATTCAATCCGAAAGCCTTTTAACAACAGGAAAGCCATCGAAAAAATCAGACACACTCATGCTTAAAGCCATTAAACACATTCAAAATAGCGGATTAAATTTCACACTATCTACCCCCCCCATTCACACACACAATATTGAGGCGTTCCTTGACGCCGGAATTAAAGATTTAGGATCCATTCCCATTAATCCTGAAATACTTTTTCCAAAAACATCGAAGGTTAATTTTGAAGAACTAGAAGGCATACTTGAAAGAAAAGGGTTAAAACTGCACCAACGATTACCCATAAAATACGACTACATTAAAGAAGGGTTATACTCTAAAAAACTGGGGCAAGTATTTGATAGTTATAAGTACAAAATCAAAAAATATGAACAAGAAAAAATAAAAGATCTCAAATCAAACGCATGAACCATTTAAATAAAACAGAAAGTTCTAAACCACAAGAAAATCAAAATAATATTACCCCCCCATCCAAACAACTCATCAATTTATTTAAACAAGACTTTGAGCAAGCCAAAGAATCTACCGAATCATCCAATGATGGTGAAAAAAAACCAAAAAAAAATACCAACGAAACAACTCAAATTAAAGACCCTAAAAAAGACATAAACTTTCAACTAAATCATCAAGAAAACGCATTTCAGCAGTTTTTCCCAGAAATGGGCATATCTCAAATACACCAGATTGAAAAAATCATTATTCAGGTCTCTAAAAATATTCAAGACCATATGACCAATCCAATAACCGAACATTACACGATTGTATTAAATGAGGCCAAACACCCGTTTAAAATCGACATTACAAAACACAAGCAAGAAACATCTCTAAAATTAACATGTGACCCCGCATTGCATGCCTTACTTACACAATATTTACCGGATTTAAAAACTCATCTTCGAAAGAAGTCCATTGAGATTGACAACATATTATTAGAGCTAGATGAAGATAATCCAAAAAAAGATGAAAATTTTAGAACCAACGAAAAAAATAACATTTAATTTTTCAAATTATGCCTTATAATTATAGGGAGTATTATTTTTTAAGGAAAAAAAATTGAACAATAAACGATCGTCGTCAATTAAAAAAGAAATATTTTTACCCGCCATCATCGGCGATTGGACAAACTACACCTCTGAAAAAAACAAAGATTCAATCTCAATTACAAAATCCATCGGATTATCAAACAAAACCGTTTCTCAAGAAACAATTAATGACCTCTTATTTTTTCATCAAGAGTTTTTCGAAGAGTTTTTTAATAAAATCGCAAAAGAAATTAATACACATATTGAAATAGATACAATATCAATCAATGTTTTGAATCATCAATTATTCAAGAATTCATTAAAAGATGACATCTATCAGTGTAAATTTGAATTACCAGAACTTGAACAAATCGATTTAATTTTAACCAAAAAAGCAACCAAATACATTGCTCATCGACTATGTGGGGGACAGTCACAACCTGAAGAAATGACAGATCCAACAGAAGTTGAAATATCATTGGTTTCCGTCATGAATGATATATTTTTAAAAACGTTATCAGAAAAATGGAAAACCATTTTCCCATTTATTCCAGAATCTCATCAGTCCACATTCGGGCATTATAATTTTCACCCACAACAAGCCGATAATGAAACCATTATTGAACTCAATGCCAACTTCAAATTATTCAATCAACATGATTTATCTTGCAAAATCATTTACTCTTTAGAAACCATTGAAAAATTATTATTCTTTGACGAACTACTAAATTCAAACATTGTTGAAAACACACATTTAAATAGTAACACATTAAAAAATACAAAAATTAGTGTTAAATCAATTATTGGGGAAACAACACTCGCCCTCAACGAATTACAAAATATTGAAATTGGGGATGTAATATTACTTGAAAACCAAAAATTAACCGATCCCATCAAGGTCATTGTAGATGAAAGTATTGTATTCAACGCCATTCCCATTGCCATTAATGACAGGGAAATTGGGGCACAAAT
Organism: bacterium UBP8_UBA817; assembly: GCA_002296285.1. Lineage (GTDB taxonomy): Bacteria > Margulisbacteria > Marinamargulisbacteria > UBA817 > UBA817 > UBA817. The sequence continues at coordinate 3,725 of DBHX01000005.1, read as the reverse complement.
TTTAAATACCCCCCAATTTGATCAATATAAAAAAGAGGCATCAAAACCTTCAATGGGACCATTTATCACATCGAATAAAACCCATCCTGCCCCACCGACACATGAAAATGATCCCATTATTGAAAGGCCCCCCATTGAAGATACCACCAGCGTTGAGCAAAATGACATCGCCGAACTATCCAACAACTTAACAACAGAAGAAAATTTCGAATCAGTGAATAATTCATCCCAAGACATGGTTACAGACAATGAAATAATTGCTGAACAACCACCAATCTCTGAAGAAAGTACAGATGAAGGGATTGCGAATGATGACTTTTCATGGGATGATTTAGATGATGGGTAAAGTAAAAAAGTTTTGTGTGATTAATTACAAAGGGGGAACAGGCAAAACCTGCACATTAATTAACATTGCATATGCAATTAGTAAAAGAGGACTCAGAGTTTTAGTGGTTGACACTGATCCACAAGGGTCCACCAGTTACCACTTGGGTATAACACCTAAAAAAACATTATATGATATCATTACAAAAAAGTATTCTCCTGAAGAATGCATTTATAAAGCAAGAGAAAACTTGGACTTGATTGCGTCAAATGAGCATCTATTCCCGGGTGAAACCTACATGCACAAGCAAAAAAATAGAGAAACAATTTTAAAAGATCGATTCAAGGATTTATTTAATAATTACGATTATGTATTCATGGACTGCTCTCCGTCCATTAACCTAATGAATCAAAACGTTTTACTATGTGCTGAAAACTTATTAATTCCTGTATCCATGGATTACATGACACTTCTTGGCGTAAAGCAGCTGATAAATAACACCAAATTATTAAATAAAAATTTTAAAACATCAATAAAAGTATCAAAAATAATCCCAACGTTTTATAATAGACATAATAATAAAACGAAACATGTGCATGATAGTTTAGAAAGAATATTTTCAAAATATATTTCTTCACCAATACGTGCAAATGTTACAATATCAGAAGCAGCTGGTCAGGGAAAAACCATTTATGAGTTTGCACCAACAAGCTCAGCTGCCAATGATTTTGATAAATTAACAGAAGAGGTTTTAAATTATGAACAATGAAAATGAATTCAATGATCCATTAGCCGATTTTGATCCTGTCATGGAATCTGCTTTTTCAATTAATGAAGAAGAGACCACGCCTCCGCCAATTGAAGAACCCAACCAAGAACCGACTCAAGCCACATCAGAACCAATACCGCAGCAACCCATTGAAAATGTTCCTGCGGATCTAAACAAAGATGATTCATTCTTTGATAATGATGAATCGTTTGATATTGATGAAAGCCTATTTGAAGAAAAAAAAACAGGTGTCAGCGTTTCAAAAGTTCAATTTGAGGCTCCACAGTCTTCAACCGGTGAATCACAAACCTATGACAAAAATTTATTCAAAAACATTAAAGTGGACGTTTCCATTGAATTGGGACGATCCAAAGTCAGCTTAAAAAAATTATATGAACTCAAAAGTGGCTCCATCATCGAACTTGGAAGATTGGTTGGAGAGCCGTTGGATTTAGTCATAAATGATCAAGTTATCGCCCGAGGTGAAGTTGTCGCAGTAAACAGCAATTACGGAATTAGAATCACACACGTAGAATCATTAGCAAATCTTGCATAATGGACGCCAGTTATTATATTAAATTCATTTTTTCTTCCTTACTCGTTATTGGGGCATTACTTGTTGTACTAAAGTACTCAAAAAAACTTCAAAAAACACACCTTGCAAAAGACATTAAAATTGTTGATCGATTGGCAACAGGTACACAGTCAAATATTTTTCTTATTAATGTCAAAGGATCAGAGTATTTGATCGGGGCAACCAACCAGTCCATACGGTTAATTGACAAATTATGATACCAATCATTGTTACCATACTTATCAGTTTATCTTCCACCATATTGGCGCAAAGCACCGGTATGAATATTGACCTAAATTCATTCACCGAACCACTTCAATTCAGCTCATCAATCAATCTATTGCTGGCCATATCATCGATTAGCATTGCCCCATTCTTTTTAATCTCCACAACGTCATTTGTACGATTTGCGATTGTCTTAGGAATGATTCGAAATGCCATCGGAACCAATCAATCCCCACCCAATCCTGTAATTATTTCCATTGCCCTTTTCATGACATTTTATGTAATGACCCCAACCTGGATTAATGTTTATGAAAATGCAATCATTCCATATCAAAACAAAACAATTACACAAGAGGTCGCATTTCAAAATGGGATTGAACCATTTCGAACATTTATGTTGAAATACACACGCCAATCGGACCTCGCACTATTTATTGAATTTTCAAAAATCCCTGAAATTAAAAACATTAAAGAGGTTCCCATTTATGTATTAATCCCCGCATTTATGATTTCTGAATTAAAAACCGCATTTCAGATTGGGTTTATGTTATTTATTCCATTCGTTGTTATTGATTTGGTTGTATCCAATATTCTATTATCATTGGGGATGTTCATGTTAAGCCCGGTCATGATCTCATTACCTTTTAAAATTTTATTATTCGTATTGGTTGATGGGTGGAACTTGATTACTAGAGGGCTACTGAATGGATTTCAATAATCCATAATAAACCAAATGGAGCTTAGATTATGACCCTAGATAATGTTAGCACAATTTTAAATGATGGAATTCAAGCCATCATTATTACATCGCTTCCCTCGGTGGGTATAGGATTGGTCGTGGGACTCATCATCGCTTTATTTCAAGCCGTTACTCAAATTCAAGAACAGACACTAACTTTTGTACCTAAAATGGTGGCAGTATTTTTAATTCTTGCCGCAACATTCCCTTGGATGGCTGGAATGATCATTGATATGACCACAAACCTTTGGTTACAAATTCCTGTTTATTCTAGATGATTATCACCCAAGAGCAACTCGTTATATTTTTTCTTATTTTTGCCAGAATAATCGCTGTTTTATTATTGACCCCAGGATTTAGTGGGAAAGAAATATTCTCTAGCGGAAAAATTAGTTTCATCTTCTGGTTAGCCCTATTGCTTATATTTGTGATCCCTCTACCGTTAAAATTGCCCGCAACACCATTATTATTCTTTTTTGCCATACTTGCGGAATTTATCATTGGCGCACTCATCGGATTTGTCACCCAATTGTTAATTGTAGGAATTGAGTTTGGGGGATCCCTTATGGATACTCAAGCAGGATTAAGCGTGGCATCACTTTTAGATCCATCAACCGGACAAACCACATCCATATTATCCAGATTATTGCGACATACAGCCGTATTGGTCTTTTTGCTCATTAACGGACACCACGTAGTTTTGGGCAGCTTGATCCAAAGTTTTCGAGCCATCCCGCTGACATCCAAACTCAATATTTCAGAAGCCTCAGGATATGTCACAAGCATTTGTGTCGACATCTTTTTAGCTGGACTTCAAATCTCAGCCCCCATTCTTTTGGTGGTTTTTTTGATTGATTTTGGGTTTGGCCTATTAAGTAAAGTGGCCCCACAAGTTAATGTTTTCCAACTAGGGTTTCAAGTAAAACCCATCATTAGCGTATTGGTTATACTCAGTATTTTACCAGGGATGGTCGAATTGGTTTTATTCTTTTTACAAAAAAGTGCGGGTGACTTGTTGCGAGTCTTGTATTTAATTCGAGCATAATATGGGCGAAGATTCAGGCGATAAAACCGAAGAACCCACCCCCCACAA
>DBHX01000008.1 GCA_002296285.1 bacterium UBP8_UBA817 | reverse complement strand
GCCGTGAAAGAAATGATGCCAGCACAATCCGGTGACGTTGATAAAACATTTGCGGATATTCATCATGCGAAAGCAACCTATGGGTATAATCCCACAACCAAAATTAACGACGGTATTGAAAAGTTTGTTGAATGGTATCAATCCCAGACAATTAAAGTATAAACGATTTAACTAAATGACGAGACTTCTTGGGGGACTCGATGGTGACCCTTCCCAAGTATATAAGAGTTAAAGCCTGCTGAGCTTAATTCAATATGTGAATATATCAACCTAAAGTCAATAAAGTTTGGTTGGTTCATTAAACCTTTAAGGCGTGGTAAATCCAAGCTGCGAAAGGCGTTTCATTCCGTCATTAGAACAATTGCATCACTATTCTCAGCCGCATCATATGTTGATGAGAAAGGGGTTACCTTATTGCCATATAAATCCATTGTGTTATCAATGGCTTTGGGGTCTGTAAATTGAATTTTTGCACCGTCTGACAATAATAAGTCAATTAATTTTAATGAAGCAGATTCCCTGATATCATCAGTATTTGGCTTAAAAGATGTCCCTAGTATCGTGACAGTATTACCTTGAGCCGATCCATTTAACAATGTTTTTAATTGAGTAAAGCAATAATGGATTTGTTGGTTATTGGCATGAATTGCAGCATTTACCACATTTAAGTTAACGTCTTGGTTTTTACCAATATACTGAAGTGCATGGGTATCTTTAGGAAAGCAAGATCCCCCATAACCGGGACTTGGATTTAAAAAATATTTTCCAATACGACCATCCATGCCCATTAATTTTGCGGTTTCTTTAATATCTGCACCCACCTTATCACATAAAAGTGCCAGTTCATTGATAAACGAAATCTTTGTGGCAAGAAATGTATTTGAAGCGTATTTTGAAAGTTCAGCAGTTTCTAAAGAAACATGAGCAATTGGACGAGTGTCTTTATGGAGTCCCTTATAGAGTTGTTTAAATATTTCAAAAACAGTGGTGGAGTCTGTTCCTATTATGATTCGGTCTGGGTGAAAGAAATCATACACCGCCGATCCTTCTCTTAAAAATTCAGGGTTTGATGCAACTAAAATCTTGTCGGATAGTTGAGCTTCCTGAACCAGTTCCTTAATTTTTCTACCCGTACCAACGGGGACCGTACTTTTTGTGGTTAAAACTACCGAATCAAAATCGGTTGTTTTAGCTGCGGCAATGATTTCAGAAACGGCATTAAATAGGTAGCTCATGTCAGCTTCCCCTGAATCCGACATGGGCGTGCCCACAGCAAGAATAATAACATCAGAATTAAAGTCATCGGGTGTAAAACTTGGTGAAATACTTAACCGTTTGGCATCATAAACGTGAGATAATTTTTCGGATAACTCTGGTTCAAAAAAAGGAACCTCTTTTGATTGCAATAACGTGTATTTTTTATGATCATTTTCTATGCAGGTAACAAAATGCCCCATATCTGCAAAACAAACCGCCGAGACTAAACCAACATACCCTCCACCAATAATGGATATTTTCATGTTATATTGCTCCTTTAGATGCTAAATTGATACTTGAATTTAACTCATTGACACGATCAAGAAGTTCATCAATTAATGTGTTATTTGGGGTCGAGTCTTGTGCCAATTTAAGAATCGTATTGACGGTTGTTATAACATCTCCTGAAATGTCTGGAAAACAACATCGAATCTTGTCATGTTCGGTGGTTGAAGGGTTTTCAAAGTCATAAAATAATTTCTCAGAAAGTTTTTCGCCAGGACGAAGCCCTGTAAACACAATGGAGATATCGTCATTTAAGAGTCCTGATAAACGAATTAAATCAGAGGCCAGTTGCGTGATTTTAATAGGCTCTCCCATATCAAGAACAAATAGTTCAGCGCCATTCTGGCTTAAAGAGCTGGCTTGAAAAACAAGACTAACCGCTTCTTTGATGGTCATAAAATAACGGGTCATATTTGGATCTGTAATGGTAATTGGGCCACCTTGCTTTATTTGACGTTTAAAAAGTGGAATAACACTTCCGTAGGAGCCTAAGACATTGCCAAATCGAACACAACAATATTTTGTATCTGATGACTTGGCTTTTTCAAGGGTTAAAAGTTCACATATGCGTTTTGTAGCGCCCATAGAGTTTGACGGTTCAACCGCTTTATCCGTCGAAATCGTGATGCATTGCTTTGCATTAAATTCATCACAGAAATCAACAATATGTTTAGTCCCACCAATATTATTTAAAATGGCTTGGTCAGAATTAATTTCCATTAACGGGACATGTTTATATGCCGCAGAATGAAACACAATTGTGGGACGGTGCTCTTGAAATACGTTGTTTAATGAGGATTTAATTTTAATGTCCAAGCAAATGGGAACAATCTCAATATGATCAATGTCCTTCTGATTAGATAATTCCATCATGATGGAGTACAGATGAAATTCAGAATGATCCAATAAAACAACCTTTTTAGGCTCAAAAGATAACACTTGTCGTGACAGTTCTGAACCAATAGATCCGCCAGCACCAGTGATGAGGATGGTTTCACCATGAACAATGGATCGAATCTTTGTTGTATCAATATTTATTGGGGTGCGACCCAATAAATCAACAATTGAAACATCCCGTAGCTTGTCGAGGTTTACTGTATCATCCAAAAGCTCATTGATACTTGGTGTGGTTAAGAAGGGAATAGTCACTGATTTGCATACATCAAGAATTCGTCGAAACTCTGTTGAACTAGCCGTTGGAATGGCGATGATGATTTGATCAATATTTTTTTTGTTGCAAATGGTGGGAAGATCACAAATGGCACCAAGGACGGGTGCTTGGTGAATGGTTTTTTTATGAAGCAATGGGTTGTCGTCAAAAAAACCAATGATATGATTTTGATGGCCAATCTTTAGTAATTCCCTAGCCACCATCTCGCCCGCATCACCGGCACCAATAATAACGTGGTTTTTTTTGTTCTGATGTGACTGATTCGTGGAGCGGCGTCTTAAAACTCGGATCATAAAACGGGACGAAAAAAATAAACAGGTATAAATCAAAAAGTCGATAATGACCACGCGTTGATTTAATGGCCATAAAAAATAGCTCAAGGTAAAGAGAATGATGGAAGAAAAAATAAGGGTTTGAAATGTTTTTGCAATATCTTTTAAACTCGCGTACCGCCATGAAATTGAATATAGATTGCGAATATAAAAGTACCCATTTTTAATGGTTGGGATAATGAATAATATGGCAAAAGAATTTGTTAAGAAATGAATCGCTTGTGTAAAATCAAATAGAATAAATGAGGATAATACTAAACTGAAAATGCCGATAAAATAATCATTTAAACAAAGAATCAATAGCCGATATTTTGAGTTCACAAACTTAAATAACTGTTGGCGCATTGCCTTATTATACTGAGCAACCTTAATATTATCTAGTCTGATGTAAGAGGATCAAATTGGGTTTAAATTGTCTTCTCAAACTCAACGGCAGATTGAATAATCAAATCAAGGTTATTATATTTTGGTTGCCACCCAAGTATGGCTTTAATTTGATCCGCATTGGCAATGAGTTGAGGGGGATCGCCATCGCGTCGTTCACCATGAAGAATATTAAAATCTCCAAATTGTTTTTTCGCAGCGTTAACCACTTCTTGAACAGAGAATCCCTTGGAATAACCACAATTGAAAACAGCTGATTTACCACCATCAAGTAGATAATTTAACGCCAATACATGAGCGTGGGCTAAGTCACAAACATGAATGTAATCGCGAATGCAGGTGCCGTCGGGTGTGGGGTAGTCAAATCCAAAAATGGCCATCTCTTTTCGTTTTTTTGTTAATACTTGAGCAATGATTTTTATTAAATGCGTGGCGTCAGGCATTCGTTGCCCCATTTGTTTTGATTCATGTGCGCCAGCGACATTAAAATATCGAAGCGCAACATAATTTAAGTTACTTGACGAAGCAATATCTTCCAACATCATTTCAGTCATAAGTTTTGATCTGCCATAGGGATTAATTGGCTTAAGGTGATCTGATTCGGTACAAATGCCAGTATCTGGTATTCCATAAACTGCAGCCGTAGAAGAAAATAGAAAATTTTTAACATTATTGGAAATGCAAGAACGGATTAGGTTCAGTGTATTAGCGGTATTGTTTTGATAATATTTGAGAGGGTTTTTTACACTTTCTGGAACAACGATACTGCCAGCAAAATGAATAACAGCATCTGGCTTATATTCGGCAATAAACTGATTTATACTATCCCATTCATTAAGATCAATGGGATGCAATTCACCATTTTGTATGTTTGATTCAAAACCTGTGGACAGATTATCAATAATGGCAACGTCACATTGAGTTGGTTGCAATGACTGGCAAACATGGGCGCCAATGTATCCTGCGCCACCTGTAACTAATACCCGCTTTTTTTTGAAATTCATACTTCTTAGATTAGCAAAAATTAGGCCGGGCTAAAAGTTGCGGGATTTTCTTTTTAATCATGATGTTAAGAATCTGATTTATTTGATAAAATTAGGTAGTAATGACAGTTAAAACAAAGATGATTCCATTTCACAAAGCATCCATTGGGGATGAAGAAATCAATGAAGTTGTTGATACATTAAAGTCTGGCTGGTTAACCATGGGGCCCAAAACAATAGAATTTGAAAAACAATTTTCTGAATTTACTGGGGCTCAATATGCCGTATCGATGAATTCCGCCACGGCTTGTTTGCATTTGGCATTAAAAGCCATTGGTTTAAAAGAAGGTGATGAAGTTATTCTTCCCACCACAACCTTTGTATCAACGGCTGAAGTTGTGACATATTTTAATGCCATCCCAGTATTATGCGATGTGAATGATCATGACCATAACATTGATGTAACAAAGATTGAGCCATTAATTACAAACAAGACCAAGGTCATCATTCCCGTTCATTTTTCAGGCATCCCCTGCGATATGGATGTCATTCATGCGTTGGCCAAAAAATACAACCTAAAGGTGATTGAAGATGCCGCTCATGCGTTGCCCTCAGAATATAAAGGGCGTAAAGTTGGTGCGTTATCTGACATTACCTGTTTTTCTTTTTACGCTACAAAGACATTGGCCACTGGAGAGGGCGGCATGGCAACCACCAATAACCAAGAGTATGCGGCTTCCATGAAGAAAAATCGATTACATGGCATTAGCAAAGATGCCTGGAACAGATATTCAGAAAAAGGGCATTGGTATTATGAAGTTGTTGATAATGGTTACAAGTATAATATGACCGACGTGGCGGCATCATTGGGATTGGTTCAATTGAAGCGATTGAATGAAATGAATGTGAGGCGCGAAAAAATTGCTCAAAGGTACAACGAAGGGTTTAAAAATAATTCAAAAATTAGATGCCTTGAGTTTGATGCAACCCTTAAAAGTTCGTGGCATTTGTATGTCATAAAAGTAAGCAATAGAGATTCATTAATGGCCAAATTAAAAGAAAATGGCATTGGAACATCTTTGCATTTTATTCCTGTACACCATCATCCGTACTATAAATCAACGTACAATTATAATGAAAACAACTATCCGGCAGCAAATAAAGCATACGCTGAATCTATTTCCCTTCCGATATTTCCGGACATGACATTTGAGGAAGTGGACCATATTATTGATTTCATAAATCAAAATGTCTAACTTATACCGCCAATACGGAAAGCGCTGGTTTGATTTTATTGCAGCACTGATTGGTTTTTCTGTATTAAGTCCTGTTTTCCTATTGATTTCAATCATAGTTAAAATAACATCAAAAGGACCTGTGTTTTTTAAGCAAGAACGCATCGGAAAAAACTTTGTTCCGTTTAAAATGATTAAGTTTCGATCCATGATTGTGAACGATGCTAAAAACCATCAATTGGTAACGTATTCAGGGGATCCTAGAATTACATCAGTTGGCAAGTTTTTAAGGCGATATAAATTGGATGAATTACCTCAGTTATTGAATGTTATTTTAGGTGACATGAGTTTGGTTGGGCCCCGTCCTGAGGTTATGAGATACATCCAACACTACAAGAAAGAGTATGAATTTATTTTAAGCATACAACCAGGGATTACAGACAATGCCGCGATTGCGTTTAGAAATGAAGAAGAAATATTATCCCAGTATAAAGATTCAGAAACGGCATACATTGAAAAAATAATGCCAAAAAAGATGGCGCTATATAAAAAATACATTCAAAAACAAACCTTTCTAAATGATATTGGATTAATATTAAAAACTATATTTTAAAAATGGTTTCTTGGGAGATGCCTTTGGTGGCATTTCGAGTATCTACAATCAGATGAGAGTTACTTACTATTTTTTCAATGTCGTAGTAACCATGATTGGTAACAATCACAACACAGTCAAAATCATTATAGTTTAGATGGGATAGATTTATGGAACTCATTGTAATTTCTTTGGTTACTGAAACGGTAGGAATAAAGTCATCATTATACGAAATATTGGCGCCAAATTTGGTGAGTTGTTTGATAATATCCAGGGCTGGGGATTCACGAACATCATTAATGTTTGGCTTGTAAGCAATGCCAAGAATTAAAATATTGGACCCATTAATGGCTTTTTTTATTGAGTTTAATGCAATGCCAATTTTTTTGACGACATAATTGGGCATGCTGGTATTGATTTGTTCCGCTAAAGCAATGAACCTCGCATCGTAATTGAGTGATTTCATTTTCCAAGAGAGGTAACTGGGATCAATCGGAATGCAATGCCCGCCTAGCCCAGGGCCAGGGTAAAATGGCATGAAGCCAAATGGTTTGGTGGCAGCGGCATTAATCATTTCCCAAACATCAATATTAAGTTTATTAGCAATTAAAGCCATTTCATTGGCCATGGCAATGTTTACTGAGCGAAATGTGTTTTCATACAATTTAACAAGTTCAGCCGTTCGAGGTGATGAGACGGGGATTGTCTGATCAATGGCATGGTTGTAGGTTAAACACGCAAGTTCTGTACAGTTTGGGGTGACACCCCCAACCACTTTTGGGGTGTTTTTAGTTGAAAAAGAGGCATTTCCTGGGTCGACGCGTTCAGGTGAAAACGCCAAATAAAGATTTTCTCCAATGGTAAACCCTTTTTTCTCAAAGATGGGCTGCAACAGCTCCTCGGTTGTACCTGGGTACGTGGTGCTTTCAAGAATAATTAGTTGGCCAGGTTGCAAATATTCTGAAATGGAATTCACTGCGGATGCAATATAACTCATGTCCGGGTCTTTGGTTTTTCGTAGCGGGGTTGGTACACAAATGCTAACAACATCAACGTGGGCTAACTCTGAAAAATCTGTTGTGGCTGTAAATTTGCCAGTGGCATTGCACGATTTGATTTGGTCATTTGAAATATCTTGAATATAAGAAATGCCTTTTTTGAGTTTGGAAACCTTGTCTTCAGAAATGTCAAAGCCAATAACAGAAATATTGTTTTCTACAAATTCATGGACCAGTGGAAGGCCAACATAGCCCAGTCCTACAACCCCTAAAGTGAAGTTTTTGAATTCAATAGCAATTTTAATTTCTTGATAAGTTCTTACAGTTGTCGACATGGCATATATTATACTTAAAATACATGGGTTTGAAAACAAAAAGGCTTGTTAAATATTTAGTAATGATGGGGTGTGGTTGTTTGTGTATCCTCATCTTATTTTTATCACAAATTATTTTTTTTGAGAGCCATACTCAAAGTCCGCCGGATTATGTTGTTATTTTAGGTGGCGGTGGCGGCGTTCGTGTTCAATATTTCGCTGAAAAAGTATATCAAAAGTACCCAACTGTTCCGGTATTATTGACCGGTGGGATTTTAAATTATGGGAAGCCAGGGGCCTATCATATGGCAAAATATGCAAAAACCTTTGGGGTAAAAGCCCCAATGATCAAAATTGATACATCCAAATCAACCTTGGATGATGCCTTGCATAGTAAAAAATATTTTATGGAGAATAATATTGAACCAGAATCATTGCTGGTCATAACATCCGATTTTCATTCAGGACGGGCCAGATGGACCTTTAATCGGGTATTTCCGGATGTGGATATATACATCAATGCCGCGCCGCATAAATTAACCAATAAATGGTGGTGGACAGATTATAATATGGCACAGCATGTCCTGGAAGAAAAAGCGCGCTTTTTGTTTTATCGGTTGGTGGTTTTTTTGAACCCGTCTATACTAAATGTATGATTGAGAAAACCTTGAGTTCAGAAACCATTTACAAAGGAAACGTCGTGAATTTACGCGTGGACACGGTTGAAGGTCCCAAAGGGATTACCACACGAGAAATTATTGATCATGTCCCAGCTGTCACTATTATCCCTTATAAATCACCAAATCAAGTGGTGATGATTCATCAGTACCGAAAGGCCGTTGACCAAGTGCTTATCGAAGCCCCTGCGGGGTGTTTGGAAACGGGAGAGGATCCATTGGTCGGAGCCAAGCGTGAGCTCAAAGAAGAAACAGGATTTAGCGCTCAGACATTAACCAAAGTGGGGGAAATGTACATGGCCCCAGGGTTTTGCAATGAGTACATGCACTATTACATTGCCGAAGAACTGATGGCTGGGGAAACGTCATTTGATGACGATGAACACATGGAATTAAAACAATACGCGCTGGAAGACGTAATGGATATGATTCAAAATCGGCAAATTATTGATGCAAAAACCATTATGGGAATATATTTTTTAAATGAGTATTTACAATCGAGCCGGATTTGAAGCCTATCTAACCATTGACTGTCACTTATCAAAATTGACGGTTGAGGCCTACACTGGGGACGTTGAGCATTTTTGTCGAACATTAAACGGTGAAAATCCCACAAAGCAGGCCGTCATCTCATTTTTAAATAGATTATCAACCAATGAATACACCAAGCGGTCCATGTCGAGAAAGGTGTCATCACTTCGATTGTATTTTCATTTTTTAAAACATAAACAAGGTCAAGATGTTCCAAGCATTGGGGATGTTTTTCAAACCAATGCATCGTTAAATTTGCCCAAGCTCATTCGACAGTCCACATTAATTCAAGTGAAGAATCATGATTTTTCCCATTCAAGACATCCTTTAAGAGACCAATGCATCGTTGCGCTGCTCTATTATTCAGGATGTCGTGTATCCGAAGTGGTTCAAATGAAACAAGGCAAAGTTTTTTCAGACCATATGGTCATTTTAGGAAAAGGTGATAAAGAGCGGGTTGTCCCATTGGCAAGAGTTGTAAAGTCCAAATTAGATGCATATATGTCAAATGAATTAAGAAATCCAAGAAGTGAATGGCTATTTCCTGGACGAAAAGGACGTAGTATTACACGCCAAACCGTGACGAAAGTATTGGCCGATTTAAAATATCATTGTGGTATTGTGGAACGATTAACGCCTCATACCTTACGTCATATGTTTGCCACCACATTGCTTGAGCGGGGGATGGATCTAAGGGAAGTTCAACTTCTCCTTGGTCACTCGTCAATTAAAACCACTCAAATATACACACATTTGGATAAGTCAAAGTTAAGGAATGTATTTAATGCCTGTCATCCGTTATCATAAATAGTATGTCATTATTTCACCAACGGTTTGGTAGATATTCACTCATTGAATGGGGGATTATTGGGATTTTTGTTTATTTTTTTCTAGTACTGGAGCGGTTGATGTTGGGTCGACTCCTGCTTTTATTAATGTCAGTTGTGATTCACGAACTTGCACATGGTGTTGTTGCCTTATGGTGTGGTGATTCAACCGCAAAATTCCAAGGGCGGCTCACGTTAAATCCCATTCGTCATATTGACCCTTTGGGGAGCGTCTTTTTGCCATTGATGTTGGTGGTTAGTGGCAGCCCGTTTTTATTTGGTTGGGCCAAGCCAGTGCCCGTCAATACCCAACAGCTCAACCATCCCATTCATGACATGCTAAAAGTGGCCATTGCGGGCCCATTATCGAATATTAGCTTAGCCGTACTGAGCAGTTTGATTTTAAAATTGTTGATTCAGTTTTCACCATTAACATTGCAGCAAGCTCCGTGGGTCATTGATTTATTGAACTATGGTGTCGTCATTAATGTTGTTTTGGCCGTATTTAATATGATTCCAATTCCCCCCATGGATGGCTCTCGGGTGTTGTATCGATTTTTATCCTATAAAGGGCGTTCATTTCTCGATAAGATGGAGCCATATGGTCTGTTGATCATCATATTTTTATCATTTTTTGGGGTGTTTTCGATGGTATTGCAAATGTTTAGCATTCCGTTAATTCAATTATTGCTATGAAGTATTATTTGGATGGTTACAATGTCATTGGCCAGGCCAATCATATTTCACTGGCGGACAAAAATAAAATTACAGCACTCATTCAGTTATTGCAAAAGTACCGAAAATCAGGGGACCATTTGGTGGTTATTTTTGATGGGAAAAACAACTTGGTTGGCTTTCCAATGAGTGAGAAACTTCCTGGGATCACCATTATTCATACCTCGGGAAATCGCTCGGCTGATGATTACATTAAAGAAAAAGTGCTGACAAAAAAAGATAAATCAAACATCATCCTCGTTACATCTGATCGTGATATTTTAATTCATGCAAAAAAAGCAAAGGTAACAACCATCGAGTCAGCTCAGTTTTTAACCATGTTTTGTCAAAATAATGAGTTGAATGAGGGGAAAAAATCACCCATTATCTCAGATAACCATATCAATTATTGGTTAAGTGAATTTAATCAAGAGTCAGAGTAAGCTAATTTTTTTTAAAGGAACGATTTAGCGTTCCTTTAAAACACTTTAATACCCATGGGTATGAGTCTGAAACGTAGTACCCATAAACGCCATCATGGGTCATGCCATTGCATTCATCCAAATCACATGTCCCCGCATCTTTATTGGCCTGACTGAATACATAATCCTGAATGTAAGTGCCATCATAAGTCCCCCCAGGAAAATCAGCATCTGGCTCTGTGGATAGCTTTGATCGTGCCCCACCACTATTCTTTAAAATATAGCAGGGTTTGGCTTTTCGGATGGTGCCATTATCATTAAAGTATGGCCCATATACTGGAAACCCATCGGCGGCAAAGCCTATGAGTGGGGATTCAGTGGTGGTGCTACTGGTATCTTTCCATTGCCCACGTTATAACAGGCGGCCGCTAACAAATCGAGTTTAGATCCATTTAAAAATATGGCATTGTCATAACTGAGGGACAATTGGGTCACTGAACCAGTCGCTTCTGGGGTAGCTGTTACTGAAAATGTATGGTTAACCTCGGCAACATTATTTGCGAATTTGGTACCAACATCGTTGAAATCGTGGTTTGGGATTTGATTGGTTGCAAATGAGCATTCGCCATTGGCGACAGAAATGGTTAAGCTCCCGTTAAATACTTGATTGCTATTATTCACGTCTTTTACCGATGAAGTAAATGAGTTGGCATAGTCTGCACAGTTGGCTGAGCGGTTGGTAAAAACTTTGTCTGTGATATCAGAAAGGGATGTGTCACTAGTATCTGAACTTTCTGATGTATCTGAGCAAGCGGAAAGTAATAAGATAAACGCCATTATCAGTAATTGTATTTTTATGTAATTAGTATGTCATAAAAACAATGCGATCAAAAGACTATCGATGGCCAATTCCATAGTATCGAAAGGCATGATTCAGGTGAACCGGGTCTTCTTTCTCTTCCTGTTGAAATGAAGATTCTGATTTCTTGGATTTTTTAATGGGAAGTAATTTTGGTGCATAAGAAATAATGCCCTTTTCCATCACTTGAGGTGTGTAATTTGCCTGCACTTGTTGTAATGATGGGTAAAATTGTGGGGACACTCTCATTTTAATTATCCTTTCCTTTCCCCCAAGAAAATTATCGATGAAAACAAAAATAATGTTATTAACTTTTTAAATTTAGGAATCAATGGTCGATTTTTTTTTTATTTTTTTCTATACTGAATATAGGAGGATATATATGGAATTAATGACAGATTTATTTTCAAGAGCTTATGGTGTTTATTTTATCGTATTGGGAATTGCTTTATTGCTTTCTCCAGACCGGTTTAGACATTGGTATAACGATATTTTAGTAGAAAGCCGCCGAGCGATGTTTGGTGGAACAATAGCTTTGCTTATCGGTTCATTTATTTTAGCAACGCACCATGTTTTAGTTGCCGATTGGCGAATTATTATAACACTAATCGGTTATTGGGGCGTTATTGCAGGCGCGGGTTGTTTAATTACTGACAATTTTGTAAAAATATTTAAGCCTATGATTAATTCGAATGATTTAGTGTATCGATTAAGTGGATTGGCGTGGGCAATCATTGGTGTATTTTTAGCAAGCCAAGGGTTTAACTAAAAATAATTTCCTCGTTTATTAAATTAGTATCGTTTGATGGCTGGTTTAATAAATAACCAGCCATCGCCATTGCACATGCATCCAAAATATCATCCATATTTAATTTGCGTTTATTAAAATTATAAAATGAATTGAGTTCATTTTGATCAAAATTTAACCCATATTGCAACATCAAATTAGATAATAAGTTTAATCTTTGATAAACCCCTTTGGTTGTTTTCTTTGAGTCTGGATAGCTTTGAGAGAGGCCATGAAAAAATAATTCTGGGTGACTTTCATAGCATAATATGTGCGGTAATGTTTTGATCTTTTGAATAGATTTTATATGTTTGAATAAATTATAGCTTTGAATGGATAATTTAGGTTTTTGATACGCTGCACATTCAAGATTAATCGTTTTTAAATTTTCATCCAGCCATCTTTCCAATGGGGCATAAAAGATACTTGCGTGGGCTTTTCCTAGAACTTTTTTGGCAGTTACATCGCTCACACGTGGATAATCTTTGATGGATTGAGGCAAGTTTAGCGGCATATCAACAATCAAAATAGATTCTGGTTGATTTGAAAAAAAGCCAACCAAGTCATCCATAATATAAAAAGAGATGTTTGATTTAAAAATTTGACAAACCGTCCACCCATGTCTGCAACCATCCAGACCAAATATCGGTTTAAGATTCCTCAAATGAAAACCCTAAAAACATGAGTTCTGATTTATGAAATAACGGAAGCTCATTTGCAAAAAGCTCATATTCTTGAAATGTTTCCAATGCAATGAATAGAAATGATTGACGGTCTTGATCAAATCGTATAATTCCAGGGGTTTTATTTTTTGGGCCAACAGATCGTCTCATGGCCACAATATCATGCTCAAATAGGGCGCGGTTATCTTTATCTTTTAAACCACAGTATTGATCTTTGGCATTGTATTCAATGGGTGTGCTTGTCCACCAAAACTGATCATTTGAAAAGTCCTTTAATCCATTGGCGTGTACTTTCATGTACCCGACGATCTCAGTTCCAATCCTTAATCGAAATAGTTCATATTTTTGTGTCATTCTAAATTTAATTTTAATTGATTTGGCGCTTTTTTTATACGGCGACGTGACCCGTGTTTTTTTACAATGTTACTGGCTTCATCTCTAAAATAGGGCTGTTTTCGAACGCTGTATAATCGTTTGGAGGCTTGCTCACGGGCGAGTTTTTCATCAACGATGGGTTGTTTGTGTCCATAATGCCAAGGTTGATGAACCCCACTTGATGGCACATTTCTTAACTCAGGAACCCATCGGCGAATAAATATTCCATCTGGGTCTTGGTCCATGCTTTGTTTGATAGGATTATAGATGCGTATGGTATTGATCCCTGTACGACCAGCTTGCATTTGACACTGACTGTAATGAATTCCGGGTTCATAATCCGTAAACTGAGTCGCTAGGTATAGGGCACAAGGGCGCCATGGGAGTCCCAAATGGTGCGTGGCAATACTCATCACCATGGCCCTCATTCTAAAATTAAGCCACCCTGTTTGGTGTAGAGCACGCATGCATGCATCCACCAATGGAAACCCCGTGCTCCCGTTTTTCCAATGCTCATAGAGTGATGGTTCCAGTGGTGCGTCATCCAATGGCCGGTACATTGAGTGCAATGATTGAAATTCCATGCTGGGGTCATCTTCCAGTTTCTGAATAAAGTGACAATGCCAATGCAGTCGGCCCAAGAATGATCGCATGGCACTTTTCCATAGTTTGACATCAGGTGTTTTAGGAAGTGCTTTAAGTTCGTCATACCGTTGGTGTGTTTTTTGGGTGACTTCTCGTATTGAAATACTACCGAATGCAATGTGCGCAGACAACCTCGAGCATGCATCAAAGGCGCTTACCGGTGATGACATGGCCTTAGTGTAGGGTTTTCCTCGTGTAAACAAGAAGCTGTGAAGGAGATTATTGGCTTGTTGAGTTCCCCCTTCTTGTATATCTAAATTGTCATCGATTGGGTGGCCAATGTCTTTCGCATTTGGGATAATTCCAGAGGGTGGTATGGGTGATTTATTTTTTATGTTTGGGTATGGTTGATTCATGAAATCTTGCCAATGTTTGGCCCATCCATCTCGATTTTTTAATCGACGGATCACACCATTCTGGGTCGGTTCATGCCATGTAATCCTGTTTGCTTTACAAAAATCATGGATGGTTTTGTCACGTTCGTATGTCCATCCATTCCAAGTCTCTTGCGTACTAAATAACTGAGTAAAGCGCAGTTTTTCATGGTAATTTGATAAAACAGACCGTGCGTCCCCAATCTCAATATGAAGATCATACCCATGATCAGCCAATTGGGTTTGCAAGCTTTTTAGGCAGTCTCTGTAAAATTTAAAGTGCCGATAACTTAAATCGGGTTGTTCCCATAATTCAGGTTCGATAATCACCAATGGAATAATTGGGCCATGGTTAATGGCCATAGCAAGTGCGGGCTGATCTACAATTCTTAAATCACGCTTAAACCACACAATGTTCATAGTTGAATGGTATCGTTCATTGATTGAAAAACTAAATCAAAGAGAAAACGCACCCGAAATAATGTCGGATAACATGGTCTCCATGTCTTCTTTAGATTTACTATTTTGTTGAACGCATTCCTTCATGTGCTCTTTTACATAGGTTTCGCCGAATTTTTTTAAACCATTAATACTGGCTTTTAATTGTTGAATGGTGGCCAAACAATCGTGATCAGCATTGGATTGAATGTTTTTTTTTAAGCCTTCAAGTTGACCAATGATCCGACTGAGTCGATGAATTAAATCTGTTGAGCTCATATGATAATCCTATGGTCAAAAAAAAGGGAAGTCAATGTTTACTTATATACCATATGGGGTATAGTATATTTGTGCAGGAAAAAATGAAAAAAATTTGGTGAATGATTTAAATAAAGCGTTAAGTCAAGAAGGTGTAATGGTGATTGATGTTCGAACAATGGAGGAGTTTAAGCGGTCGCATATTCCAGGGGTTATTAATATTCCAACAGAAGTGGTGCATGATCATGAGGATCTATTTAAAAAACAACATGTTCATGTGATCTGCAATTCAGGGAACCGAAGTGCCATGGTGATTCGAGACATGATATCCAAGGGAATCGATAATCTCACCAATGTTGAGGGGGGCATGGTGTCTTGGGTTAAGAGCAGGTTGCATATTTCAGGAAAATCAAAACCGGTCATGCCAATGATGCGTCAAGTCATGATTGTTGTTGGACTTATGATTTTAAGTGGGGTAGCGTTGCATTTTTTAGTGAGCCCTAAGGTAATATATTTGAGTGGGTTTGTCGGGTTGGGATTATTTTATGCGGGGGTGTCGGGCCATTGTTATATGAAAAAGTGTTGGGAGTGCTTCCTTGGAATAACGCATGATCGGTTTTGTTTTAGCGATGGGTATGGGCATGGTGTTGGGATTATTGGGAGGCGGCGGATCCATTTTAACCGTTCCCATATTGGTCTATTTATTTAAAGTTCCAGCGGCATTGGCAACGGGGTACTCATTGTTTGTGGTTGGAATCACCAGTGCCATTGCGGCATTTCGTTACAGGCGACAATTAAACTGGCGGGTGGGGGCACTATTCGCCATTCCATCCACCATTGGTGTGATACTGTCTCGCCGGTATGTGTTGCAACCCATGCCTGATCAACTTAGTTTGGGTACCATTGTTGGTGGGAATTTCAATGCGAGAAGCCATCGCAACATCATTGCTGATTATTTCGATAAAATCACTCATTGGGTTTTTAGGAGATATTCAACTATCCATTGCAATGGATGGGTGGTTTTTGATGGGATTTACAATGGTCACTATTATTGGAAGTGTTATTGGTGTCCAGCTTAATCAGAAAGTATCTATCACATGGTTACGCAAGGCATTTGCCTATTTGGTATTCATTGTTGGCATCAATATTTTAATATTTCATTAGGAGGTTTATATGAAAGTTAACGCATATTTTGACGAGGATACATCGACGTTGTCGTATGTCGTCTATGATGAGGTTACAAAAGATGCGGTGGTCATTGACCCTGTGTTAGATTATGATCCGGCCAGTTCAAAGTATGATTTAAATTCTGTTCAAAAACTCGTGGATGTTGTTAATCACCATGGGTTGCGGGTTCATTATATCCTAGAAACCCATGCCCATGCCGATCATTTATCGGGTTCGCAATTTCTAAAGCCGTTGATCGGACAGCCAAAGGTTGGGATTGGTGCTAATATCAAAAAAGTACAGTCGAAATTTAAGCACATTTATAATTTTAAAGACTTTAATGAGAATGGAATTCAATTTGATGCGCTGTTTGATGATGAGTCCATGATTAACGCCGGTGCATTACGAATTAAGGTGCTTTACACACCTGGGCACACGCCCGCATGTTCATCTTACTATATCAACGACTCCACGGTATTTACAGGCGATGCACTGTTTATGCATGACTATGGTACGGGACGTTGTGATTTTCCAGGTGGGAGCTCAGAGGCTTTATATGATTCCGTGACCAATCGATTATACACATTGCCCGATGATACAAAAGTATTTGTAGCGCATGATTACAGGCCCAACGGACGGGATGTTATGTATGAATCAACCATTGGTCTAGAAAAGGAGAAAAACCCACAATGATCGGGCGCAACATCCAAAGAAGCATTCGTGAAATTTCGCGATGAGCGAGATGCTAGCTTGAAGTCCCCGCGACTATTACTTCAAAGTTTGCAAGTTAATATTGATGCCGGACACCTCCCAAAACCAGAGGATAATGGGCAGTCATATTTGAAAGTTCCATTGCGACCAAAAGATTAATACCCCACCATTTCCAGGTAGGCCCTGCCAGACTCTGAGCCACTCACAAGGCTTTGCCCTTCCCAATAAAAAAATGGGAAAGGGACCGAATTAAATAATTCTTGATTTTGAAACCGCGCGGAAACAGTAAATGATTTATTAAGTGACACTAGATTGATTTGCCATTCAATGGGGTAACGGTGTTGGCTTTTGTCACTCACCCAATAGTCAATTGGGATGAGTTCAATATCCTTGCTGTTAAGTGATTGAGTCGTTCCGTCCTTTGCAATGTAGGTGCCACTTTTATAGATGCTTCCATCATTTGATCGCACTTGGAATACCATAATATCCTCACCAGAATCCAACTGCAGTGAAAACCAATCCCAGCCAATTTGTTTTGAATCCAGCAGGTTATTAAAAAACTCCCGGTCCATCCAAGCACTGGCAGAAGTAAATGCATATGTATTGGAACCGGAGGTATAAGTGCCATGGCCTTCAAGTCGGGGCATTGAATAATAGTAAGAATAATTTTTCTGGCTGCTTTTATAGCTTTTTCCGTTGTCACCATGGAAAACGATGGGCTTGGTTGGTGCTAAAAATAACGTAAAATGCCCATCATTGGTATGGATATCAATGGCCATTTTATGACCATTCATTTCGATCTTCCAATCTTTAATGAATACGTTCAGATGGTTTCGTTGACCATAAGCTGTTGAAGGGTGTTCTCGGCCCATGGTTTCATAATGATTAAACGCACCCGTATCCCCATTCGTGAATGCAAAATGGGCGGTATACAAATGCGGGCTATTCCACGGAGATGTGCTATCTGGGATTTGTGTAAGTTGATGTCTAAAAAACGTGACCTGAAAGCCATGCAGTGTGCCTGTTTCGTCCGTTAAATGACCGGTTACATAGACCCACTCAGAATCAAATGTTGGGTGCATGCCGTGGTCTTTTGGAAACGTCCAATTCCAAGCAAACGAAGGAATGCAGAGCAGTAGGATGCTAATTAGTAGTGCGAATCGATTCATTGACGCGTCCTTTTCCGAGTTCATGCCCAATTATTTTCATAAATAGTGTGCCAATAATTAAGCATAAAGCAAGGGTTATGATGGGGGTAAAGATGAATAATTTCCATGGTATATGTAGAAATATAGACCAATTAAACGTCGGTAATTGAATGCCATAGACAATTAAAATATAAAAGCATCCACCAATGGCAATTGAAATAAGAGATGACAATATTCCGATAATGGTTACCTGTGCAAGGATGATGCCAGTTAAACGGTTGGTATTAAATCCAATATGCCATAATTGGGCAATCTCATTTTTTCGGTTAATACAAACAATGGTTAATAAATTGATCAGTGAGAAAATGGCAATGCAACCAGTTAAAAATACAACAAACCAAGTAAATGAAAACGTATCATTAAATATGGTCATTGATTCATCAATAATGCTGTCACGGGTAGCAAAATTAATTCCACTCATCTGAGATAATTCTGGGATAAGAGATGGAAGAACCGTTGCGGTTGATGCTTTAATTGCAACGCCATGTAAAAGTGATTTGGACTGACTGGAACGTATAAGATTATTATCGGCAATGATTTGTCCAAATTCACTCACAAAGTCATATGCAATTCCAATGATTCGAAGTTTATTTTTAACAATGCCATTTAGTTGAATATATTCACCAAGTTGCAACTGATGTTTTATTGCAAATGGTTCTGAAATAACCACATCATACAAATCAAACGGCCCATTAAGGATTTCTTTAAAGATAAATCGGCTGTAGGCAGGATCATGAATATTGGATCTAAAAACAATTTGTGTTGGGTACCCATTATAAATAAAAGGGACTCGATATAGGGTGCTGATTTTAACATCCCCAGAGGTTAATTGGTGAATCAATGCGATGGATTCAGACGGCAATGTCATTGGGTTTTGAATAGTATTGGCTGGATGTTGAATGTAAATATCATGAAACGTAACGGTGTCTAACCATGATTTGACGGTGTTTGAAAAACTACTAACAAAGATACTCATACTAATGATCAGTCCTGCGGATAAAGAAATTACAAAAACAATAGCGCCATAACTTAGTGGGTCATTTAGAAGTGTATCTCGGCACATTTTAAAAGCGACGAATCGTTGGGACTTAATACGTCTGAGCGCATGGCCAATAAACGAAATGCTTGACACACATAAACCAAAGAAGCCTGAAATCATTGCAATGGCACTAAAAATAACCAGCCACCGGCTGGGATAGTAAAATATAGTGCCAATGCCAAAAGAGATAAAGAATAAACTCACAAAACCAATCTTTATGATTGGACGGATGTGATGCCCAAATGCTTTGCCATAAAAGTAACCAATATAAGCAAAAACAAATGACCCAAAACTAGCTAAAATAGATTTTAGAATAATTGACCAATGCATTACCAGTTTAGTACTCGATAATTTGAAGTAGAACATGGTAATGATTTGGTTAAATAAATCAAGGCTATAAATAGCGATGAAATAGGCAATAATTAAAGCCGATACATTGGAAAATAAAGCAATAATGCCAACTTCTGCAATAAATATTTTTTTTATAATACGTGTGGAAACTCCCAGTTGAAACAGTTGTGTAAACATGAAGGCTCTTTGTTTTGCAAGGAATCGAAAAAATTGGATCATTAGACAAGTACTGACGATTAGCGATATAAACGCCAGGAATTTTAAATTATATGTTAGTGAGTTGACCCACTTGCTTTGTTGCTCTTGTTCTTTTTTAAGCGCAATTAAAGAAAAGTTTGTTAATTGATTTTCAAGTATGGATTTTACTTGGGACGCCTCTGATTGAGTCAAAGAAAATAACATGGAATCTACAGAATTATTGGTCGAATATAGTGACTGGAAAAGTGCAATATCCATTAATAAAACCGGTTGAGATATATCAAACTGAATACAAATTGCTTGTATGGGTTTTTGAATTAAATGACTAATCATTGTTATTTTTGAGCCTGTTTTGCAAGATTTTGAAATCAAGAAGGTTTCATTTAAGTCAAAAGGAGAAATATCAATTTCGGTTGTTTTTTCATTATTTAAATACGTATCTGATAAAATAGCCGTTAGTTGAAATCGGTCAGTTCCCCTAACAAGCACATCAGATTGTATGTCTGGATGGTTAAAATAATCATAAATATCACTGTAAGGAATGTAGCGATTAAGTAGTGGGTGTTGACTTAAATTATGAATGTCATGTTGAGTAATCTTTCCATGATTATGAACCAGTTTATGGGAATAGGGAACGTTTAATGACGCTTCAATGGATGGGACTTGAAATAAATAGCTAAATAATTCAATAACTATAAATAAAGATAAACTGATGATAACCCCTATAATTGTACATAAAATCTTAAGCCAATACTGTTTATAATCTCGAAAAATAGCCGTAAGCAGTAGCGTCATGTTACTTGTGATAATTGCCCATTTACGAGTGACCACGAGGTGTCGGCATATGAATGAAGCTCTTGATCATGCGTGGCAATAATAATGCTTATTTCATTTGTTTTTGTTAGTTTCTTTAAGAAATCCATCACAATATTACGGTTGGTTACATCTAAATTTCCAGTCGGTTCATCGGCTAAAATAAGTTTGGGTTGGCAGATGAGTGCGCGGCAAATGGCAACGCGTTGACACTCCCCTCCAGACAATGTTTTTGGCCATTTGGATAATAAATGTTCAATATCAAATTCTTTTGCTAAGT
>DBHX01000016.1 GCA_002296285.1 bacterium UBP8_UBA817 | reverse complement strand
TTGGGATTCTTCCGAGACTTTGACATATCCGCCGGATGTTTTAATATAGCCTTGGTTTTCTACCAGTAGTCGCGTAATTTCAGCAAATGACATTTCTTGCCCATCGATGGTGGTATTTTGTGAAAATTCAAACCAATCTTGTTTTGGAGATTCCACATTGAAGGTTAAATCAATCGGGGTGTCCAGCACATTAAAATCATGGATGGTGGAATTAATGACCCATTCTCTTTCTTTTAATGTTGGGACAATTTTATCCAAGAATCGGGCAATATGTCCGGGGTTTTCCAATAAAAAGGGGAGTTCTTCCGACATGAAGAGTTCCATTAAGTCATTTTGGTAAATTTCTTCCATGTCTTTTTGACGTTTGTATAACCGGCCATTGGTGGCGTCTTTTAAAACGTCGGTGGTGTCTTGCGGCAACACATTGCTGTTTCCATAATTGTAGGACAGAGCGGTCATCAGTTGGTTGTTCTCGTAAATAACATCCAATCGTGGGGTGGGGGAATCATCACTGGGCAAAAATTGTTGCAAGTCCATATTCACCACCCAACTCAATAATTTCTTGTTGGGGGAATACACCCGTTGGATGAATTGAATGGCTTGGTTTCCTTCAAATACCAAGGCGTTTCGATCCAGAAAGTTGTCCAGGTAATTTAAAAATGATTTTGATGGGTTCTTTTTTATGTAACCATTGCAAAAGCAATAGAGTCCTTTATCACTGGGGAAGGGCATCCATAGTAATGGGTTTTGTAGCCATTCCAATCGGTTCTTAAGGATGCATTGAATTTTATTTTTATCTTGTTTAAGTTCAATTTCTAATGGAAGCTCTTGATCAAATTGAATGGGTTGATAGTCACTGGTTTTATTATCAAATACTTGGCGCCATTCCACATGAATCCCAAGTTCACTGGCGCGTGAAAAGAACCAGCCAACGTCTTGTTCTTGTGGCAGTGCATCATGAATATCATTGGCCACTTGCAATTTTTTTAAATACTTGGTTAGTCGGTATGAGAAATCCAAGTCTTTTTCATTGATCTCATTCTCGTTGTTGTATAGAAATAGCATGAACGACGATTTTGATAAATTCACCATATCGTTGTTCCATTTGGCTTCAACAATGGTCATCAATCGATTCTTTGAATTAAATAAGAATGTTAAATAAAATGTAATGCGATTCATAAGAAAAACTCATTCCACAAGGTATTGGTTAAGGATAATATTAAATAATCAATGTAAATTTGTCTATATTTTGACAGTTTCTTTTTGATAAAAGAGATCGTTGGATTATTGCTCCGAGCAGAAAGTAGTCGTCTTTCAACAGCCCAAAAAATAGTGAACGAAATGCCCACTATTTTGTGACCGGAGTAATAACGATGTCTGTACGATGTTTTTTGATTGTTTGGTTTTGGTCTAAATTTAGGGGGAAATGGCCAAGCCCGTTTTTTTTAATATAAATAGTCATGCAAAATAATCATCAAATTCAAATTATTGAAAATAAAATCGTTGTCATTCGTGCCCAGTTTGTTATGCTTGATGAAGACTTGGCAAAATGGTATCCGCTGGAAACAAAAGGTTAAAACGAATTTTGAGACGCTTTTATTATTCTTAAAAAGAACGATGGGGTTGGGTAATGTTGGTGCATGACTCCAAATACATTTGGTTAAACTCGGCCATATCCGGAAAGAAACCTTGATTTTTTTTGGTTACTGTAGATATCTTGAGCTGTAAAAATAAAAATACCCGGTTAAATAACGTGGCGCGCTTTTTAAACCGCGCTACAAAAACAATGGAGAAGAACATGGACGATCGATGGCTATCCGTAGATGACATTGGCGAGTATCTTGGGATTAAACGAGATACGGTCTATAAATGGATCCGTGAAAAAGGCCTGCCCGCCCAAAAAATCGGCCGTCTTTGGAAATTTAAGAGTGACAAGGTGGATCAATGGGTGCGTGAGGGGGGAGCTGCAGACAAGCCGGAAAAGGATCAACAGTAAACAATGGAACGACCAAATAACACAACAGACCTTGGTGCTTATAATACCGCAATCAATGTGATTGGCGGGCTGAAGGATTGTAGTTTTATGAAGGTTGGAAGGACCTTCTGCAACAGGAACAACAAAACTGAAATCCATTCACCACTGATTACCATTTTTTAAATGATGCTGGATTCGTTTCTGTGATGCCATTGAATACATCAACACCTCAATGATGGTATGTGCAATCCCTATTCATCCAATTTAAATCTTGATGACTATATTGATATTACTCCAATGATAAAATAGTTAATTTGCCTTTGTTATGTCAAGGCATGGGATGCCGTCATTGTATTGACAATTTAATAATTCCTTACATTTTAATGGGGAAGTTTGAAATGTTTTAAATTAAGATGGCTTTTTTAATCTTTTTGAACTTTGTACAATGAAGGCATGACATTTCACCTTGCTTCAGAATTTTCCCCATCTGGGGATCAACCCTCCGCCATCAAAAAATTAGTGGATGGGGTTAATCATCAGGCCAAGCATCAGGTGCTTTTGGGTGTGACGGGGTCTGGTAAAACATTCACCATGGCCAATGTGATTGCCACATTAAATAAACCAACGCTAATATTGGCCCATAATAAAACGTTGGCGGCCCAATTGTGTTCCGAGTTTAAAACGTTTTTCCCTGACAATGCGGTCGAATATTTTGTGTCGTATTACGATTACTATCAACCAGAAGCCTATGTGTCGTCTCGCGATGTCTATATTGAAAAAGAGGCCCAAATTAATGAGGAGATTGAACGGTTGCGACACAGTGCCACCCGTTCACTGTTGACCCGGAAAGATGTGATTATTGTGGCGTCGGTGTCGTGCATTTATGGTTTGGGAACCCCCGAAGCTTACATGAATGGGGTGTTGTCCATTCAGGTGGGTCAGGAAGTGGGGCGCAGAGACTTTCTAAAGAACCTCACGGATATTTATTATGAACGCAATGATATGGAACTTAAACGGGGGCGGTTTCGAGTGAAAGGCGATGTGATTGATGTGTTTCCATCGTGGGATGAATTGGCGGTTCGCATTGAGCTGTTTGGTGATGAGATTGATCGAATCGTGAGTTTGCACCCCATCTCGGGGGAGGTCATGGGATCCCTGGATGCGTTTGATATTTTTCCAGCGTCTCATTATGTCGTGGAAGGGGGGATGGATGATGCCTTACTGGCCATTGAAAGTGAGATGAAAGACCAGCATCAGCACTTTTTGGATCAGGGGATGTTGGTGGAAGCGCAGCGCATTAAGCAGCGCACCAATTATGACATTGAAATGATGCGTCAAATGGGGTATTGCAAGGGCATTGAGAACTATGCAAGGCATTTATCTGGGGCACAACCGGGTGAGCCTCCGGGTGTGTTATTGGATTTTTTTCCCGATGACTTTTTAACCATCATTGATGAGTCGCATGTCACCGTCCCTCAAGTTGGTGGGATGTACAATGGGGACCGAGCACGAAAGCAAACGTTGGTGGATTTTGGGTTTAGGTTGCCCTCAGCGCTTGATAATCGGCCCTTGCAGTTTGGTGAGTTTGAAGAGCGAATCAACTCTGTTATTTATACGTCGGCGACCCCCGGAAACTATGAGCTTGAAAAGGTGTTAAAGCCGGCCCCCACCGGCCCTGAATTGGTGGATCAATACGATGTTGCCGAGCAAGTGATTCGGCCAACGGGGTTGTTGGACCCCATCATTTTTATTCAAAAAACAGAGGGTCAAATGGCGCACTTGTTGGATCAAATTTCCATGCGCATTTCCAAAAATGAACGTGTATTGGTGACCACCGTGACCAAGCAATTGAGTGAGGATATTGCGGATTTTTTATCGAATGAATCCATTAAGGTGATGTATTTGCACTCCGATATTGGGGCGTTGGAGCGCATTGATATTTTAAGGGATTTGCGATTGGGAACCTATGACGTTTTGGTGGGTGTGAACTTATTGAGGGAAGGGTTGGATTTGCCCGAGGTGTCTTTGGTGGCCATTTTGGATGCCGATAAAGAAGGCTTTTTACGAAATGAGCGATCCTTGATTCAAACCATGGGTCGCGCGGCCAGGCATCCGGATGGGACGGTTATTTTGTATGCCGATTCAATTACGCCATCGATTAAAAAAGCGGTGGGTGAAACGCGTCGTCGTCGTAAAAAACAAGTGGCGCACAACGAGATGCATGGCATTGTTCCGACACCCATTGTCAAAGAAATTAAAGACATTCGTGATGAAAACCGTGCATTGATTCAATCGGTTGAATTGGCCAATGACATGACCGATCCAAAAGACCAGCAAGCCCTGATTGCAACCCTTGAAAAACAAATGCATGAAGCTGCGGATAACTTGGAATTTGAATTGGCGGCCGTTTTGCGGGATCAATTGAATTCATTGACACACCCAAAATCATCAAACTAAGTCGAAAGAATGCCAAACTTTCGGTATGATAATGATATGGCCAGACACCATTATGAAATGACACGGCGAACGGGTGGTTCATCCACCTTTGATGTGACAGATTTAAATGCTGAGCAAGCGGCGGCGGTGCTTCACACCCATGGCCCGTTGTTGGTTTTGGCGGGTGCCGGGTCGGGCAAGACCAAAACTTTGGTGTATCGTTTGGCGCGTTTGATACACGATGGGGTGGACCCCAAGCGAATTTTATTGTTAACGTTTACACGTAAAGCCAGTCAAGAAATGATGCGTCGAGCGGCGGGTGTGTTGGATGCGCGATGTCAGCAAGTGATGGGCGGTACGTTTCATTCGTTTTGCAATATGGTGTTGCATCAATATGCCAAACATATTGAATATCCGGATGGGTTTACGATTATGGATCGTTCCGATGCTGAAAATTTAATGGCACTGATTCGAAAACAAGGCGATTATCAAAAAAAGGACAAACGGTTCCCCAAAAAGAACACATTGTTGGATATTGTCTCAAAATCGGTGAATACCAATCGCTCCATTGAGCAAGTGGTGATGGATGATTTTCCTCATTTTGTGGATTTAACCGAGGATGTGATGGAAATTGCCAAAAAATATCATATTCAAAAAGAGGCCCTATCCCTGATGGATTATGATGATTTATTGGTCAAAATGGTGCATTTGTTGACGCATCACCATGACATCAGGGATCAATTGTCACGCAAATACCAATACATTTTGGTGGATGAGTTTCAAGACACCAATCACATTCAATTGGCCATGTTAAAGGGGTTGGTGTCAACGCATCAAAATTTAATGGTGGTGGGGGATGACGCCCAGAGCATTTATTCATTTCGTGGCGCGGACATTAACAATATTTTGACCTTTGAGGCCATGTTTGATTCGGTGAAAACGATTCGTTTAACGATGAATTACCGATCCACTCAGCCCATTTTGGATGTGTCGAGCGATGTGATTAATGCGGCAGAGGATTTGTATTCCAAAGAACTTTTGGCGGCTCGAGAGGGGGGTGAAAAGCCCAAGTTTGTGGAAGCGTTTGACGACATGGAGCAGGCTGATTTTGTGGTAGACCGTTTATTGGGCTTACGAGAAGACGGGGTGCTATTAACGGATATGGCGGTGTTGTTTCGATCGAGTTCGCATTCCAATCAAGTGGAGTTGGCTCTGACCAGGGCTAATATTCCTTACAAAAAATTTGGTGGGTTTAAGTTTACCGAAACAGCCCATGTGAAAGATGCGATGGCCTACATGAAGGTCATGGTCAATCCTCACGATGAGTTAAGTTGGCATCGTGTTTTTCAATTGTTGGATGGGGTGGGGCCCAAATTATCGCAAACCATTATTGATTATCAACGGGCCCAACAATTTAATTTTTCAGCCATGGATTATGCGCCATTCAAAAAGAAGGCCGCGCATGGAGAATTATGTCAGATTGCCGCATTAATGGCGTCCCCAATGGATTCCCCTACGGATACCTTGCAGCGCGTGCTCAATGCCTATCAGCCAGTGTTAAAGAAAACCTATGATGATTTTCATAAACGGGAGCAAGATTTAAATTCACTGGTGGCGTTATCGGAGCGATTTCGGTCGTTGGCGGCGATGTTGGACGACTTTACATTGGAGCCGCCGGAATCATCTCAGGTGGGTGCCGATGCGGTGTCCGATGATGATGAGTATGTGGTGTTGTCCACCATTCATTCGGCCAAGGGGTTGGAGTGGTCTCGGGTGTTTGTGTTGTCGGTGGTGGATGGGTACCTACCATCGTTTCGTTCGTTGCAAGACCCGGCCCAAATAGAGGAAGAACGCCGGTTGTTGTATGTGGCCATGACGCGAGCCAAGGATGAACTGTATTTAATTAAGCCCAATTTGGAGGACCCCACCAGCTATTACCCAATGGGTGGCATGAGTTTTAGTCAAGTGTCACGCTTTATTACCCCAGAGCATTTAGAGGCTTATTTTGATACCTGGTCGTTGGGGGTTGGGAAACCCATGCCAACGCAAGACAACGATGATCCCTTTTTGGATGCTCCGGGTCAAAAGTACTCGTTATAACGTTTATTTCTTTTAATGTTATAATTTATGATATGAAACGGTTTATGTTATGTGTGCTTTTTATGGTGCTCATTTTAATTTCAGGATGTTCAGAAAAATACAAAAGTTCTAATAACGGCGATAATGGTGTTGAGGTGGTAAGAGTAACGGAAAAACAAATTGAGGCCATCAAAGTCTTTCAAGAATTTAATTTTTCAGTTGAGGGGTTTTGATGAGAGGTCTGGTGCCGTTTATTTTTATGCTTGGAACGATTTGTTATGGGCTCGATTATCATTCACCATGCACAGCACTTGATCCGAGTGATTTGAGTCAAGGGTATGAACGTGATATTTCTAATTCGAGCAATTATACGGTTTCTTTTGGTTATATTGCTGACTTATCCGTAACCCCAGAATATAACATGGTGGTTAACTTTTCTGATAGCAATTGCACATCAACAAATGTGACAAAATATAGTGTTCAAGAGTTTGACGATCCTTCAAAAAGCAACAATATCAATTTGCATGATCGTTGGTTTACATTTACATCAAAAGGTGGGCTTTATTCTAGAGTGGCTTATAATGACGATACCAGTCGAATATATAGCTTAAAACTTTTCCAAGAGTCAACTGAACGGTCATTGTCAATTAATGAAAGTGCGACATCCGGGGATCCATTTGATGGCAACACATTGCATCAGGCATCGAATGTTAAAGGGCAATTGTTTATTGGGACAGATGATTCAATGTGTCATGTGACCTAATCAAATCATCCAAACGGTTTTTCTACGTCTGAATATGACTCCGATGCCGGGTGTTTGGTTCAGTTAAAAGCAAAAGATTCCGCTGGGGATAATCACGAATTTTCATTTCGTTTAAAAATTGACAATTGCACTGATTTTGACAATGCTCAAACCAGTTGCATGCAAACGGTTCCATTAATGGATAGTAGTGGAGTGACCACGAATGTAGTTGTGAAATCTAACTTTTTCCAATATGAATTTTATAATGCTGACACTGACGAAAAGCTTTAGTGCCCTCATTTATTGTTGCATTTCGACCTAAACTGGGAATAAATAATTAACAGTTAAATTTAGGAGGGGGAAAAGAGGGCGTTTGATTTGCTCGTGCCGGTATTTCTACGGGTCAGATGTATTCATTTTAATGGTTTGATTTTTCTTAAATATGGATAGGTATAATTGGGAGGGGTGTATGAAACAGGTTTCTAATTTAAATAAAGTACCGGGAGTAGGTAGTATACCGCATCAAAAAACTGCTAATCCACTGTTTAAAGCAGGGGAGCCTTTAAGTTCATCTCAAACAAGGGGCCTTTATAAGTCGTTTGGTGGAATGAATCTAGATTTTCGAAATATTGAAAGCCAATTGGATTCGGAAGACTTATATATATCCGGTTTTGCAAATGTTGTAAATGGAATGAGGGAGCAGCAGTTTAGCCCTTATAAAGAATTGATTCAAAAGACAGCGCATCGTTTATTTATAGCTCTAATTCAAAATGATTCAGACCGTAAAAAATTACTTGGCTCCTTTTTTTTGGAGGTGCTTAAATCCGAGAGTTTGGCCAATGTGAAGACGAAATATTAATGCATTATTGATCTGTTAAAAAAAGGACATGAATTAGATAATGTCAGGTATAATTTCGATTCCAGAAACTACTCATTAATAGCCAGGCCTTTCACTTGGCGCATAGATAAATGCCTCACCGTAATTGAGTCAACAAGGCATCGGGCAACCGTTGCGGTTTAAATTCAGGCTCCTTCACACAGGCCAGTTGAATGGTGGCCGATACATTTAATTTTTGATTGCATTGCACCGTTTGTTTGACGATG
Organism: bacterium UBP8_UBA817; assembly: GCA_002296285.1. Taxonomy (GTDB): domain Bacteria; phylum Margulisbacteria; class Marinamargulisbacteria; order UBA817; family UBA817; genus UBA817. The sequence continues at coordinate 4,063 of DBHX01000016.1, read as the reverse complement.
AAGGACGCTTTTTTGAGTTCAATCAGTTCGACGGTAACCACGTACTCGTCATCTTCTCGTAATGGGTAATGGTAATGAATATCAATGTTAACAGGCACAAACCCAATGCCATCGTGTTGAAAGTCAATGTAGGGGAATCCCAGGTCCCTTAAAAATTCAATTCGGCCGGCTTCAAAGTAACGCAGGTAATTGCTGTGATGCACCACGCCGGCCACATCGGTGTCGTATACATACACGCGGTACGGCGTTGTTTTAAAGATCATTGCGACCCTCCTTTAACTTCCATTCTAAAAATACAATGCCGATTAAACTGGTTATGATAATCCCTGTGGCCAACCCATTGATTTTTAGTTGGATGGGAATCAACGTGCCAAATAGGATACTGACAATGATTAAACTGATGATGAGTGCGCTAACGGCGGTCATGCCTGTGAACCATAGGTTTTCAATGAGGGATATCTTTCGGATGTTGCGTTGTGACATACCAATCCAAAAGAGCATGTTGTAACTTTCTTTTCGAATATCGACGTAGAGTTTTCCTAACAATAAAAACAAGCAACCCCCAATAAAAAAACTAAATAATGCCCCCAGTTTAAATGCAACAATGAACGTTTTAAAAAATCCCAATACCTTTTCGCTGGTGTTTTGAATGTCAATCACCGATGCATTGGGGAAAGCTTGGGCCAATGCCGCTTGCACGTCCAAGGTTTCGGTATCGCTTTTAGTGTAAATGGCACTGATCCATGTTTGTGGGAATTCCTTCAGGTGGGGGGGCTCAATTAACATAAAAAAATTTGGGTCAAAGGTGCTCCAATCCACCGACCGAAAACTGGTGATGGTGCCGGTGAAAGGCAATCCAAATATAGAAAATTGGATCTGGTCATTTAACCGTAATTTTAGGCGTTTGGCAAAGCGCTCTTCCACACTAATTTCAATGGTATTGTTGTTTGGGTCAAACCATTCACCCTCATCCAAGGTTTCTGTTTCGTATAGTGTGTCTCTGGAACTTAAGTTTTGCTCCCGATACAAAAAGGTGGTGTTTGAAAGGTCACGCTCTTCCACATATTTGGCCAAGGCTTGGTTATTAATGGATAAGATTCGTGTTCTCGATAATGGACTCAGTTTGTGAGGTTGTGAAATCATGGCCTTAAATTCGGCCAATTGATGATTGTATAGGTCGGTAACAAATAAGCTGGGTAGCACTTTATCCGAATTTTTTGGGTTAAATTCGTGGTTTAAGGATTTTTCGTAATGCGCCATTGAAAACATGGCAATTAATGAAAAACAAATGCTAATGAATGCCATGCGCCGTAACGTATGCCCATCGCTTAAGTATTTGATGGCCAAACGCTGTGGGAGCGATGCATTTTTTGTGGGGATGATTTTAAGACAACGGGATCCCAAACGATCAATCCCATTCAATGCCAAAAATACAGTAAAGAAGCCCCCAATGAGTCCTAAGGTTTGGATGAATGAAACCTGGTTGATCAATAAAAATGCCGCCATAAATCCCAACAATAACAATGCCATGAGGCCGATGATCTGAAGGCTTGCCCGTTGCGGTTGTTCTTGATCAAACAAGCGCGTGGATGTGGTGAGTTTCATCACACATCGGGTCATAAGGTAAATGCCAATAATTGAAAATCCAGCAATAAATAGCAGGTCCATGGGGTGGATGGTGATGAGCGCAAATGGGAGGTTAAGTTGTGTGCCAATAAACCACTGGCAGAGCTGGGCAATGATGGCCCCCATGATGAGTCCCAGAACGGTGGCAATGCTTGCAACACGCAATGCTTCTGAGTTGTAAAATGCATGAATTTGTCGGATTTGTATGCCCAAATAGCGTAAGTTTCCAATGTCTGGTAGTTTTTGAATGATGGTGGTCCAGATAATGAAGCCAAAGGCCGTGCCGCTCAGGAGCAAGATGAACAATGATAAAAATAAAAAAAATTGATTGACGGATGAAAACCCTCGCAAAACACTCTCATTCATGTCCCTAAAACTGCGCACCACAATGGGTTGGCTTGGGCCGTAGGATCCTTGAATGGTTTTTCGGTTGCCCTCAATTCCCAAAGCGTTGCTCAGAGGGTTCACCCAAGGGTCACTTTCTTCTGGAGCATCAAAGGCAATGAAGGTGGAATGGTATTTTCTGGATAACTGTTGATCAAAGCCGGTGGCTGTGACGTTATCAAGGGCCATGTAAATGCGTGGGCCGAGTTTGAGTGATTGAATGCTAATGTCTGGCTCTTGATGAATGATGCCAACCACCGTTCCCGTAAAATTGCCAATTTTAATGGTGCTTCCAAATGTAATATCCGTGATTTGAGGGAGTGCCTTGCCAATCACAATTGCATTTTGTGTGCTACTTAATAACGTAGATACGGGGACAATATTGCCGGCCGTATCCATGGCGCTGCATTGTCCTCGCAATGGGTAATTGGGTTCAATGGCCATGATTTCAACCAGTTTGGTTTGTTGGCCATAGAACTGAATCATGCTTGAAAATAATTGCCGTCTTGATGATTGATGCGCTGGCAACGTGTCGCTAATAATGTCAATATTTTTCGTGCTTAACGCTTGCGTGGATGCAATTTCAATGTCCGCAGTTAAAAGTTCGGCCGATTTACGGGTTAAGGAGGTGTCCAAGCTGGTATTGAGTAATCGCTGAGCACTCATGAGGGTCATGCAAAGGCCCAATGCCACGCCAATAATGATCTGATGGCTTTGTTTGAGTTGCAGGGCTTTTTTAAGTTTTTCCTGTAAGGGTGACATTATTTGAGCAGTTGTCCGTTGGATAACTCGTATTGGGTGTCACAAATTTTGGCCAATTCGATATCATGGGTTACCAGCACCAATGCGGCATTGGATGCCTCCATGCAGGATTGCAACATGGTTTGAATCCCGTCACTATTTTTTTTATCCAAATTTCCAGTGGGCTCATCCGCCACGATGACACTTGGATTTGTTGCCAAGGCACGGGCGATGGCCACACGTTGTTGCTCTCCACCCGATAAAGTTTCTGGTAAATGATCTTTTCTGTGAGCTAATCCAACGTTTTCCATCCACTCGTGTGCAATGGTGTCGCTATTCTTGGTGCCTTTGATATCCAAACTGAGTTGAATGTTCTCAATAACAGTTAAAGCCGGGAACAATCGAAATGATTGAAAAATAAACCCAAAGGTCTGGCTTCTGAGGGTGGCCCTGTCATCATCTGTTAAGTCATATATGTTTTGGTTATGAACAATCACACGACCTTTGGTCGGGGGTTCAAGTCCGGCTAAAATTCGCAATAACGTGCTTTTTCCGCTGCCAGATGGCCCGGTGATGGCAATGCTTGCTTTGGGTGGAATCGGGATAGAGACCCCAGTTAAAATCTCAATCTCGCCACTGGGGCCATCGTAGTTTTTTTGAATGTCAGTCAATTGGATCATGATGTTATTATACCGAAATGTTTCGAATTGTGGCAGTGATTCGTGCGCCATTCATTGGTTTTTTGATGGAATCAATTGCTCTTTTTTAAGAAATTCAAGCACATTTTTTGCAATGACTTTATGCCCATTTTTATTGGGATGAATCCGATCATTTAAATTTAGTGTGGGAACTCCCGCCACATCTTTTAACAAAAATGGCATGAATGGTAGGCCCTCATTTTTAGCGACATCCGTAAATATTTTCTCGAATGATTCAATGTAGGTCTGGCTGTAGTTTTTGGGAAGGCTAATGCCAGCCAGAATGACAGTCATGTTTCGTTGTTTTAATTTTTCAACAATGGCGGTGATGTTCTTTTTTGTCAGTTGAGGGGGAATGCCGCGTAAGCCATCGTTGGCGCCAATGCATAGAAATACCATGTTGGGGGTGCTTCTGAGGGTGACATCCAATCGATCCAATACTGAAAACGTGGTGTCGCCGGAAACCCCTGCATTGATGATTCGAATATTTTTAGTGCCCACTTGATTTTGAATAATGGCCGGGTAGGCGTCAGTGACTCCCAACTGAAAGCCAGCGGTTAAGCTATCCCCAATGAACATCATGGATGGTGGTTGAGCACTGACCAAAACACAGT
>DBHX01000060.1 GCA_002296285.1 bacterium UBP8_UBA817 | reverse complement strand
AACGACAACGCCGTTAACGACACCCAATACGTTATTATCAAGCTAAAACTATTGAATACCGTAGTTAAGCATTGCCTCAGCAACCTTAACAAACCCCGCAATATTAGCGCCATCCACATAATTTGGAGCGCCATTGGCATCCGTTGAATATTCCAAGCATTGCGAATGAATGCTTTGCATAATACCCTTCAAACGATCTTCCAAATCAGACCGATCCCAAGAAATACGCATGCTATTTTGCGTCATTTCCAAACCTGAAACAGCAACACCGCCTGCATTTGCGGCTTTTGCTGGCCCGAATAATACACCTTGAGACAAAAAGTATTTGACGGCATCCGCCTCAGTTGGCATATTTGCACCTTCACCAACAGCAATACAACCATTCGATACCAAGGATTTTGCATCATCCAAGAGCAATTCATTTTGAGTGGCCGAAGGAAATGCAACATCACATTTAACACCCCACGGCGTCTTTCCTTCGATGTATGTGCACCCATATTTATCAGCATACTCTTTGATTCGCCCTCTACGAACGTTTTTCAAATCTTTAACAAATTCCAGCTTTTCTATACTAACCCCTTCTGGATCATAAATTGTTCCTGCAGAGTCTGATAATGTCACAACCCTACCACCCAGTTGAATCACTTTTTCGGTGGTATACTGTGCCACATTCCCAGATCCAGACACTGTGCAAATCTTACCGTCCAAAGAATTGCCTTGATTTTTCAACATTTCTTCAACAAAGAAAACACAGCCGTATCCAGTGGCCTCCTTACGAATTAAACTCCCCCCATATTCCAATGACTTCCCAGTTAAAATACCTGTAAATCGATTTGTAAGACGTTTATGTTGTCCAAATAAGTACCCAATCTCTCGAGCCCCAACACCAATATCACCCGCCGGCACATCGGTATCTTTACCAATATGTCGAATAAGCTCTGTCATAAACGCTTGGCAAAAACGCATGACTTCATTGTCTGATTTTCCCTTTGGGTCAAAATCAGACCCACCCTTAGCCGCTCCCATAGGAAGCGTTGTCAAACTATTTTTAAAAACTTGCTCAAATCCTAAGAACTTAAATGTATCCAAGCTTACTGATGGATGAAATCTTAAGCCCCCTTTGTATGGGCCAATGGCATTACTAAACTGAACACGGAAACCGCGATTAATTTGAATATTCCCTTGATCATCCTCCCAACAAACACGAAAAATAATGATGCGATCGGGTTCAATAATTCGCTCTAAAATTTTAGCCGTTTTATATCTCGGATGTTTGTCAATGAATGGATACACCGATTCCACAACCTCATGAACGGCTTGATGAAAATCATGTTGTGCGGGGTTCTTTAACTTAACTTGTTCCATAAAATCATGAATAGACGACGTTTTTTCAGTAGTAATCATAATACAAACTCCAAATTGAAATAATTTAACTTAAAAATATTACCACACAAGATCAGAAATTTAAAAGCGATTCATCCAAAAAAACTCACAAAAATTAACCCGCCAGGACAAACAATTTAACTTAAGAAGTTCATAAAAAAATCGATAAATACATCATGAAAAAACGCTTATTCTATGCAATTGGCTTTTTATTAATCACATTTATCATTGCCACGATTGGATATAAAATACTCATCGGAAAAGAAGCTTCGTACTTTGATTGTTTTTACATGACCATCATTACGCTATCAACCGTTGGGTATGGGGAAACCATCGATCTAACAGGCAATACACCCGCAAGAGTGTTTACCATTATTTTAATTCTCGTAGGAATGAGCAATCTCATTTTTGTCTTAACAGCCATTACATCTTCTGTGATTGATGGTCAATTAAATCGTTATTTAAGGAGGAAACGAATGAAAAAAATAATCAATGAACTTAATGATCACTTGGTTGTATGTGGTGCCGGAAATACAGGGCATCATATTATTCAAGAATTGTACAACACAAAAAAAGAGTTTGTCGTAATTGAGGAGAATTCAGAAGTATATGAAGAACTACAAAATAAATATTTAGACATCATTTGCATCCATGGTGACGCAACAAAAGATGAAGTGCTTCAGGAAGCCGGTATAGAAAAAGCAAAAGCCATTGCTGCAGTACTTCCTTATGACAAAGACAATTTATTTTTAACCATCACAGCCAAGCAGCTCAATCCAAAAATACGAATCATTTCAAAAATAATGAATTTAGAAAATAAGCGAAAACTCATTCGAGCTGGCGCTAGTTCAATTGTACCACCACAGTTCATAGGGGCATTGAGACTGGTGTCCGAAATGGTTCGACCAAAAGTGGTTGGTTTTTTAGATAACATGCTAAGAGACAAAAAAAACTTAAGAATAGAGGAAATTCACGTCCCAAAAAACTCCTGGACCATCGGAAAATCATTAAAAGAACTAAACTTGAGAGAAAACGTTGGATTGCAAATCATTGCCTTTCAAGACCCAATTTCTCAAGGATACAACTATTCCCCACAAGGAAATGATACAATTCAAGAAAATATGACCCTCATTACCATGGGGGACCCGAATCAAATCATTGATTTAGAAAAATTCATCAAGTAATCAAAAAGCCAATCATCAATCGATGACTTGCCATATTTTCATTTGTCGATAAACTATACAATGTGAACAATAAAAAAGCCTATATAATTCTATTCATACTGGTTGCAACAGAACTGATTGGGTTTGGATTGATTATTCCTGTTTTACCTCAAATTAGCAAGCAGTTCACATCATCTGGCGCACTCATGGGAATTTTACTATCCGCCTATTCCTTTTCACAGTTCTTTGCCGCACCATTTCTTGGACAACTATCCGACAAATTCGGACGAAAACCAGTATTAATTTTTAGCAAAATTGGAACCATTGCGTCATATATTATACTGGCTCATGCGCAAACATATTGGATGATTCTCATATCTCGCGCACTCGATGGTTTTACTGGAGGAAACATTGCAGTTGCAAGAGCTTATTTATCGGACATCACCGACGAAAAAAATCGATCAAAAGCCATGGCCATCATTGGTATCGCCTTTGGAACCGGGTTCATCATTGGCCCCGCCATTGGCGGAATTTGCTATAGCATTTCCAATAATTTTTCTATTTCAGGATATATCGGAGCATTCCTATCAACCGTATCGTTATTAATTACTCAAGTTTTCTTAAAAGAACCAACAAATAAATTAAAAACAGCCTCTAAACATTTCATTAAAAACATAAAAAACATATCAGCACCAGCTCTTTACATATTGTTCACATATCTTGTTAGCATGATCATTTTCTCAGGATTTGAAACCAGTTTCTCTGTATATACTGAAAACAAATTTGGATTTAATGAAAGCAAAAATAGCACCTTATTTTTCTTAATTGGACTGGCGGCATTTTTTATCCAAGGCAGCTTTACAAAATTATCGATTCGCCCCATTAACAAAGCCATAAATGTGGCACTCATCTGCATTGGTATCGGCTTAATATCAACCAATATTATCCAATCGATGGTGCCGTCATTGGCCATGCTTATTTTATTATTATTTGGTATTTCAATCTTAAACACCCACCTCCCAGCGGAATTATCTACCTTATCCGATCATAGAGGATTTATTTTGGGAGTTTATGAAAGCATTGGCAGCATCGCGAGAATTATTGGGCCGCTAATTATTTTTTCATCACTGTTTAATTATTTAGACATCATCTACATTGTGTTAGGTTCTGTAGCCATTGGAACATTGCTCATGAATCAGATGATTCGATATTTAAACGCCCCCTGATAACTTTAAGAAATTTTATTTCAATGATAGTATTCATGTATGAAATTTAAAGAACGCCACATAGGCATTACCTCTACATCAAAAAAAGAAATGCTACAAAGCATTGGATACAATTCCATAGAAGATCTATGCAATGATACGTTGGCTAAAAATATTGATTACACCATCAGTGAATTTAACGAAATGAGTGAGCAAGAATATGAGGTCCATGTGGAAGAACTCGGAAAAAAAAACACACAAACCTTATCATTAATTGGTCAAGGCTTTTATCCGAATTACTGCCCTTCCATCATTCGAAGAAACATACTTGAAAACCCATGTTGGTACACACAATACACGCCATATCAAGCAGAAATTTCACAAGGTCGGCTGGAAGCATTATTTAATTTTCAAACGATTATTACCGAATTAACTGGATTACCCGTTGCCAATGCATCCTTACTGGATGAAGGAAATGCCTGCTCTGAAGCCATCTTTATGGCCCATCAAGCCGATAAAACCAGGCGAAAAAAGGTATTTGTTTCAAACAATTTATTTACACATAACATAAATGTCATATTCACGCGATTTAAGTATTTAGACATCGAAATTGTTCATGGAGATTTAAGCACAATTAATTTAGGTGATGATTATTTTGCAATCATCACCCAGCAATTCTCAAAAGATGGTCAGGCCAATGATTATCACGAGTTATTCATGAACGCAAAAGCACATGACATTACCGTTATATGTGCAACCGATTTGCTGGCCTTAACACTATTTACATCGCCGGGTGAAATGGGCGCGGATATCGTGATAGGTTCGGCACAACGACTTGGCGTTCCAATGGGATTTGGTGGCCCCTCTGCCGCATTTATTTCTTGCACTGAAGCTTACACTCGTTTATTACCAGGAAGAATCATTGGTTTATCAAAAGATAAACACGGCGCTAAAGGGTATCGAATGGCACTCCAAACCAGAGAGCAACACATTCGCCGCGAAAAAGCCACATCGAACATATGTACCGCACAAGCACTTTTAGCCATCATAAACAGCTTTTATGTTGTTTATTACGGCCCAAAAGGGTTGAAAGAAATTGCTGAAAAAACACACTTAAAGGCATCTCAACTAGCACAAATACTTCGACACAATGGGTATGAGATAAAACACGATTCATTCTTTGACACCCTCACAATACGCATTGAAAATTCCAAAGAAATCACTCAACGTGCACTTGAAGATCATATTGAATGGCACTACGAAAATGATAAAGAGATCACACTATCATTAAACGAATGTATTTCAAATGAAGACTTTACGAAGATTTTAAACATATTTAATGCATTACCATCAACGGATTTAAATACAAATAAACGGGCCATCCCGGATGCACTGATCCGAAAATCATCATTCTTAACTCAAGATGTATTTCATAAATATTACGCTGAAACTAAGTTACTAAGGTACATTAAAGAGTTGGAGCAAAAAGATTTATCACTGGCCAATTCAATGATTCCACTGGGTTCCTGCACAATGAAGTTGAATTCAACCACCGAATTACTAAGTTTATCAAACCCAAATTTCTCAAACATTCATCCACAATCCAATCCAAGATTTACCCAGGGCTACTTAGAAATACTAAATTCACTTGAGCAATATTTGTCCAATTTTACAGGCTTTGACAAAACTTCATTGCAGCCGAATTCTGGTGCTCAAGGTGAATTTTCTGGGTTATTATGCATTCGAGATTACCTAATAAGCATAGGGGAAACAAAACGAGATATTGCATTTATACCAACTTCAGCTCATGGTACAAATCCAGCAAGTGCATCATTATGTGGGTTTAAAATCGTACCCATAAAAACCATAACCACTGGTGAAATTTGTTTAATCGATCTAAAAGAAAAAACCGAAAAACACAAAGAAAATCTAGCCACACTTATGATCACTTACCCATCAACATTTGGTGTATTTGATGAAACCATAAAAGAAATATGTGATTTGATTCATTCGGCTGGCGGTCAAATTTATATGGATGGTGCAAATATGAATGCTCAAGTTGGCTTAACAAGCCCCGCAACCATTGGCGCTGATGTTTGCCATTTAAACTTGCATAAAACATTTTGCATTCCTCATGGTGGTGGTGGACCCGGCGTTGGTCCAATTTGTGTAAAAGAACATCTCGCCCCATTTCTACCATCCACACAAACTAATGGAAAAAATGCCATTGCAAATGCCCCATATGGAAGTGCCAGTATTTGTCTCATTTCTTATGCTTACATAAAGATGATGGGATCTAAAAGTTTAAAAGAAGCCACACAAGGGGCGATTCTAAATGCAAACTATATAGCCAAAAAACTTGAAAATCATTTCGAAATACAATTCAAAAACAAACACGGACGAGTTGCTCATGAGCTGATCATTAATTGCAAGTCATTTAAACGTGATGCAAAGATTACTGTCGAAGATATTGCCAAACGACTGATGGATTATGGATTTCATTCACCAACCATGTCATGGCCAGTTCCAGACACGTTAATGATTGAACCAACAGAAAGCGAGGGAAAAGATGAAATTGATCGGTTTTGCTTAGCCTTATCTAAAATTAAAGATGAAATTGATGACATAATAAATGAAAAAATTAAAGTTAATGATAGCCCATTGAAAAACGCACCGCACTCTCAAAATGATTTAGTAACTGATTGGAACTACAAGTACACACCTCAAAAAGCATTTTTTCCCTTGGGATCAACATATAGAAAATTTTGGCCATCGACCAATCGAATTGATAATGCATATGGTGACAGAAACTTAATTTGTTCTTGCCAAACCATTGAGACAGAGATTACTGTAAATACATATGAAGTTAATACTCGATAAAGAAGACACATTAAATGTTCCACAAACAACAAATAAAATAGAATGCAAATTCTGTAAGTCAGACATTAATCTAAACACAAGCAAAAGACTTCCAAAAAAATTAATTATGGAAAAATACGGATTGTGCTGGACAGGGCTTGAAAAAGTCTATTTAATCATTTACAAAATCCAATGCCAAAGTTGCAATAAAAAATACAGTCATAAAGTTTTCAAATCAGAATTTATATATAAATAAATTTGATATCTGAGTAATTATTTGTTAACTTTTTATTAATGTTTTCCCAAAAACTGTTAATTATTGATGATGATGAAACCATTATTTTTTCATTTAAAACATTCTTAAACGAAAATCGTTTTGAAATAGAAACCGCAAAGAATGGAAAGCAAGGCTTGGAAAAATTGACGCAATTTAAACCAGATTTAGTCGTTGCAGATTATAAAATGCCTGAAATGACAGGGTTAGAGTTTATTAAAGCCGCAAAAATTATTACGCCACATACACCCGTTGTTATTATGAGTGCCTATGGCGATAATGCAACAAAAAAACTTTTTTTTGAAGAAGGCGCGTCTGATTATATTGAAAAACCATTTGATATTGAAGACATATTATCTTTAATAGAGAAAAATATTTGTAAAAATAAAATTCAGGAAACGGTCACAAATGATCAATTTATTGGAGAATCAATCGTCATTAAGGACGTCTTTAGTAAATTAGAGAAAATAAAAAACACAGAAATAACCATTCTTATTGAAGGAGAAAGTGGGACCGGTAAGGATTTAATTGCAAATTACATCCATAAAAATAGCACGTTATCTAATGGGCCTTTTATTAGCGTTAATTGTGCTGCTATCCCAGAAAATTTAATTGAATCCGAATTATTTGGATACGAAAAAGGATCATTTACTGGAGCTGATGAACAAAAAATAGGAAAATTTGAACTGGCTCAAAATGGCACACTTTTTTTAGATGAAATTGGAGAGTTACCATTAACCATCCAAGCAAAACTATTGAGAGTTCTTCAAAATAAAACCATAGAACGAATTGGCTCGACACAAGCCATAAAATCCACGGCACGCATCATTGCGGCAACAAATAAAAATTTATACGAAATGATCCATTCTGGAACATTTCGAGAAGACTTATTTTATCGTTTGACAACATTTCCATTAACCATTCCCCCCTTACGCATGAGAGAAAACGATATCATCATTATCACTAATTATTTACTATCTAAATATTGCAAAGAGTTTGAAAAACCCTTAAAAACATTATCGAGTAACGGCCAAGCTGCAATAAAAACCTATACATGGCCTGGAAATGTGAGAGAACTTCAAAATATCATCTCAAGAATCGTTTTAATTGAAAGCAACACAACCGTGGACGAAAACATGGTCCTTGAATATTTGCCAAATACAAAAATAGATAAAGCAAGTTTAGACGCACATGAATTATCGTTTATCTCACAATATACAGAAAAAGAATTATTAAAAATTCATGCCAATGAAACATTCAAGCTATGTAATTACAACAAATCTGAAACAGCAAAAAAACTAGGCATCAACTATCGCACACTCATTAAGCGTTTAGAAGATTAATCTGTTATTGGATACTTTGTATAAAATTCTCCGCCACCTAAAACAATTCCATCATAACCACTGTTGATCACCGCATCAATCACCGGTTTTATAATCGCACTCCATTCCCTTCGCCAATATTTCACGTAATGATCTTTTGAATTTGTTGATATTGTCTTATCAATCCAATTCGGGCGAACATTTTCTTCACTCCAAGAAGCCTCCCAATAATATGAATCCTCCCATATTCGTACAAGATCGATATAAGCAAACACCAAACGCTTATTCGCATCGTTGGATTTCGTTTTTAACGATTGCACCTCTGAATAAGAATAAACATCAGACAACGATGCCCAAGGACTACTTTTAAACGGTGTCATAATAATTAAATCATAATTGGTCGTATTTAAATCATTCACCAAATTAGACACTGGTGTGTCAACAAACACAAAGTTTTTCAACGTCTCATCGGTCAGATTTTGAACATCACTGTCATGAACCTCATTAATCACAGGTGGCAAATTCAGAAATAACGAATCATCTGAACCTGGACGATTAAACCCAATGATTCCATTCGAGGTAAAATGAGCCCTTGAATCATTTAAGGCAACCGTATTTGTCGACGAAACATAATCAATAGCTAATTTTAGTTTATTAGAGGGGAATTTTGACAATAATGATAAGTTTTGTGACAACTTAGAGGCATCCTGTGCACTATTGGTCTCAAAATACTTCAATGATGGGACCAAGATACCATCCAACGTATTAATTAAATTTTGGCTAATAAATTCAGGAATTGAATCAACATTATCAAAAAATAACCGAACCAATTCCGTTGATACGATCACGTCGTAGGCATCTTTTTTTGAATTTGAATAATCAATTAATTCTGTAAATAGCTGCAACATTCCCTGCTGATAAGTGAGGGTTGTTATCTCAAAATCTTTCACTCTCACAGGTGACGACTCAACAGAGTCCACAGTATAAAAAATGGAATAATAATACGTATTTCCTGGGAGAAGTGCGGGCAAATCCTCATTAACCTTATAGTCTTTAAAGAATTGGCGACGCGATGTATCAAGAAGAACCAAATCCCCATCATAAACAGTCAATGGCGTCTCAAACGATTCACGCCTAATTTGAAGTTGCAAAATATTATCCCAATTATATATCAGATTAACCTCAGAAAAATCCACACTGGCATAAGTAGAACTGAGTGTTATGGCGTCAGTGGACGGGGTATTATCCGCTGGCACGTCTATATAATCTTTAGCACATGATGTGCTTAATATAATGAAACATAATAAATACAATAATTTGGACATGCTATTGGTTTATTCCCCAATTTATTAAAGTTGTAACATAAAAACGTTAGAAAAATAATAAAAATGGGTATAAACAAAATAATGAAGGAAAAGTTTAATAAAAATAACCTATTAAATGATGAGAGGATTATTAAAGCAAAAGAATTAATTAACGACACGATAAAAGAGTATCAATCAAAATTTGTTAATAAAATTAATGCCTCATCCTCTTCAATGAAAAAAAATCTAGATCAAGCAAAAACCCTGCGAGGGGGACGTCTATTTTTTCCGTACATCAGCTCTGGACTGGGTAATGGGTCAAAAGTGCTCTTAACCGATGGGAGTATAAAACTGGACTTTATCAATGGCATTGGCGCTCATTTTGGGCACAGCCTTGAAATTTTAAGAAATGCAAGCATCGACGCAACTATTGAAGACACCATTATGCAAGGAAATCTACAACAAAATGAACGATCCTTTGAATTAATGAAACTACTCATTAGCACATCAAAAATGGACCATTGCATTTTAACATCCTCTGGTGCGATGGCCAACGAAAATGGGCTTAAATTATTATTTCATCACGCCCCTGGAAAGCAGCGAATACTCGCATTTGAGGATTGCTTCATGGGACGAAGCATCTCACTGGCACAAATCACAGATAAAGCAAAATATCGACAAGGGTTACCCAGCACCATCGATGTTGATTACATTCCATTTTTTGATTGGAGATCACCTAAAAAAAGCACACAAAAAACCATCCAAGTGATTCATCGATATTTAAAAAGATACCCCTATCAATATGCCGGTATTTGCATGGAACTTATTCAAGGTGAAGGCGGATACAATATTGGGAACACTGAGTTTTTTAAAACAATTATACACATCATGAAAAATGAAAAAATTCCAATTTTAGTCGATGAAGTTCAGACCTTTGGGAGAACATCTGAACTTTTTTCATCAAGCCACTTTAACATCATTCAGGACATTGACATTATTACTATTGGAAAATTATCTCAGGCCTGCGCCACATTATACCGAAAAAATTTAACGCCAGAACCAGGACTCATTAGTCAAACGTATACGTCATCCACCACAGCCATTGAATGCGGGTATCAAATCATCAATTATTTAATACAAAATCATCATTTTGGTCAAAAAGGAAAAAACATTGTTTTTGGTAATTATTTTAATTCACTATTAAAAAAAATCGCCAAAAAAAAGCCCAACAAAGTTTCTGGACCCTATGGCATTGGGGGAATGCTTGCATTCACCCCATATAATGGAGATCCTGTAAAAGTAAACCACCTGTTAATGAGATTATTTCAAAATGGATTAATGGGATTTACAACCGGATCATACCCTCAACGCATTCGTTTCCTACTTCCATTGGGAGCCGTTACTAATCATGACATTGAAGAAGCCATTCAGATTATCGAACACTCACTAAAATAAATATTCTAGAAAACCTGTCATTTGATCGAAAAATATAATAGTGAAAAATAAAAAATTTTATACATTTCGACCAATTAGAGAGCTTGATAGCCCCTTGCTTTATGAACTATCAAAAGAAGCGAGAGGTGGTCTATCAAATTTACCAAAAACATTGGATGGCGCAAAAAAACTTGCCATAAGCTCAACACAAAGCTTTCAAAATAAGGGCCCTAAAAAAAATAAAAAATTCATTTTTGTGATTGAAAATCATGAAAAAAAAATTGTTGGTATTTCAGGAATAAAAGCACGAGTGGGAATTGAACGTGCCACCTATTCATTTCAAATGAATACGAACCATCTCCATCCAACACTTGAACTGAACCAACAGTTTCTTGGCCCATCTGAAATAGGCAGTTTATTTTTATCTCTAAATCATAGAAATCAAGGCATTGGAAGATTATTATCATTGTCCCGATTTTTATTTATACGATTATTTAAAGAACAATTCACAAAAACGATCACCGCTGAATTAAGGGGCTACTTACATAAAAACAATGTGTCTCCATTTTGGAATAAACTTGGAAAAAAATTCATCAATATGTCATTCAATAAAGCCGATATTCAATCCGTTAAAGATGTCACCTTCATTGATCAAAATTTTCCCAAAAAACCGATATATCTTCAATTATTGGATCCTTCAATCATCCCATATCTTGGCGCCGTGCATCCCTTCACAGAACCCGCTAAAAAACTTCTAATGAGTGAAAACTTCAACACCACCAACCAAATCGATATCTTTGACGGTGGCCCAAAGCTGGAGTGCTTATCTGAAAACATACGCACATATAAAAACGCCAAAGAGAGTTCACTGGAAGAGCTAATACAAAACCTTGGCCCTGAAACGGTATTAATATCCAATCAAAAATTTCAACAATTTCGATGCATCCGAGCAAATAAAGACACCCCCCTTGCACAAATAAAAAAACAGCTAAATATACTGGAAAAAGATCCCATACTTTTTGTAAAGGAAAAAAATGATCAAAATAAAAAATCCAAATAATGGAAAAATCATCACTCATAAATCAACATCCCTCAGTGAAACGAGAAAAAAAATAGCCCATCTAAAATCAAACACAACTTGGGCGAAATTATCCATAAAAAAAAGAACACCTTACTTATACAAATTTAAAAAGCAACTTGAAAAAAACAAAGAAAAATTACAACACATATTATCGTTAGAGACAGGTAAGCCCGCTTGGGAAAGCGCTACTGAAATAATCTCAGCAATCAACAAATTAGAATCAACCCTAACGGCCTACCAATATCGCTGCAATTATCCAAGCCGAATGATGGGAAATAAAAAAATACAAACCATATCCAAACCACTCGGTCTCATCGGAATTATCGGCCCATTTAATTTTCCAATTCATATCCCAAATGGGCAAATCATACCGGCACTGCTCACCGGCAATACCGCGATATTGAAATGCAGTGAGTATGCCATCAGAACAACCAGAGAAATAGAGTCCTATTGGAAACAAGCATTTAATGATATCGATTCCCCCATTGACTTTGTTTATGGAAATGAAACCATTGGAAAAGCGTTAGTCAAACATAAAGATATCAATGCCATATTTTTTACTGGAAGTTCGGCGGTTGGAACCACCATTGAAAAAGAATGCATGACGCAACGAAAACCCTGCGCTCTTGAGATGGGAGGAAATAACGCAATTATCATTGAAGACAGGCTCCCCAATATTATGGAGCATTTGACCATGTCTGCATTTATAACTGCTGGCCAACGGTGCACATGCGCTCGTCGAATAATAATAAATAAAAAACATGCATCCATCATCCCTAAATGGATCGAACAAATTAAAAAATTAACCATATCCCCCTACCCTTCTAGTATTGATTCATTTATGGGCCCTGTTGTATTGGAGAACGTAAAAGAAACGATCCTTAGAAAAAAAATACAACCAAGCGAAACATTACTCTGTGCAAAAGATATCGGCCCCGGAGGTCTTATCACTCCTCGAATTGAATTAGCCAATAATAGTAATGATGAAGAAATTTTTGGCCCCATGGTTTTTATTGAATTGGTCGATTCAATCGATGCGGCCATTGACCGGGTTAACCAAAGCCAATATGGACTAAGCACAAGCATTTATACCTCATCCAAAAAAAAATTCACGCATGCATTTCAATGCATAAATACAGGAATTATAAATTGGAATACCCCAACAACTGGGGCCTCAGGCTTGGCTCCTTTTGGTGGAACAAAACTCAGCGGAAACCATAAACCAGGAGGATTCAATATGATCGATCATTGCATTATTCCAACAGCGTCCAATGAATTAAGCAAGCCAAATAAATTAATATTACCGGGAATTAATGCTTAAACAAGTTTTTATTGACTGCATGCCTGGCCCCACCAGCCATTTTGGTGGCCACGCCATAGGGAACATCGCATCCATGACATCCAAAAACAAGCCAAGCAACCCTAAACAAGCCGCAAAAGAATGGCTTGATAAGGTTAGGTTGGTGGGGTCTTTAGGCGCAAATCAGCTCATTTTACCGCCACATCGCCGCCCTTTAACACAGCATGTAAAACGACCAACATTACAAAATCTATCCTCAGGATTCATTTGGATGGCCAATGCGGGCCATTTTATTCCTGCCGCTGATTCAACACTTGCAATCCATCAATTTATTCCAGCAAATATGAAATCCAGCATGCACAGAAAAACTGAGACCCGTTTTCATGGGTTTTGGCTTAGCCAAATATTAAAAGATATCAAACACACCATCCATTCACCACTCAAAGAAATGGATGAAGGCGCGGCCAATACCATTCGACTTTGGAAAAATAATCAATCTATACTTGTATTGGTGCATGGCCACCCCAAAACAACATTTCCATCCAGACAAAGCAAGGAAAGCACCAAAGAGATTTATTCATTGGCAAATTTGAAACATCATTTTATACTTCAACAACAATCAAAAGCGATTAATCACGGGGTATTCCATAATGATGTTATCTCATTTGGGTTTCAACATTTTTTATTCTGCCACGAACATTCATTTGTGAATCAAAAAACTCAATTATCACGGTTAAATCAACTATTTACACGTGCCACTCAACATGAATTAAAAATCATTCAAATTAAAGAACAACAGCTAACACTTAACGAGTGCATTGACACCTATCTTTTCAATTCGCAAATCATTCTAATCAACAATAAAAGCATATTATTGTGTCCAAGCTCTGTAAAAAAAAACAGAAAAAGCTTAAACATCACTCAAAATTGGATCTCCAAAAAATACATTCATGATGTTCAATTCACCGATATTCAATCGAGTTTAATGAATGGGGGAGGACCAGCATGCTTACGACTTTGCCTTTATTTATCCGATTCAGACATCCAAGCAATACCCAAACAGTTTTGGCTAACTTCAGAGAAAATAACGAAATTAAAGCACATCATCGAAACGGATTACCCATCAACTTTAAATATAGACAGCATCCAAGAAAATGCAAATAACTATCGTGCAGTTGTAAAAAAAATTGAAAAGCTCTTTCATGAATAAACGCAATAAAGATCATGTACTTCCCAAAAAAATCAAATAATTGCTCGACAAACACCTACGAATAACACCGTAATCCATCATTTATTTTGGTATACTATTTAATAATGATTATCTCAAATATTTTTGAAAGAATAAGGCACTGTTTAATGCTTTCAGAGTCCATGCATTTATCAAACAATGAAGAAGAGCATATCATTTTAGAACTGGTAAGAAACTTTAGAAAGTTAATCAAACAGGTATTAACTAAAAATGAATTAAATCATTTTAAACATAAAGTAAAGTTGATAAAACACTTCAATCACTTAGAAACACTGAAAAATTATATCAATCAAAAAAAGCAAGCCATCCCGTGGCAACCATATCTAAGTCTGTTGTCAAACATTCGATTAAAATTAAATTCAAACAGTGAAAATACCATTGAATTAATATTTAATGATCTTATGAAAAAACTAACCAAGCAGAAAAATCAGCGCCTATCAAATAGTCATCACTACATTATTGAACATAAAAAAACAGACTCTTGGGCGGACACTGTTGATTTTTTTCAAAAATTAATCTCAAAAATCAAAGAAGAAGGCATTAACAAAATTATTATTAAAACACACTCTTTCTGCACACATGAACAACCCAATTTGATGAATTTATTTGAATTACTAAGCAATCATCTTGGTGACGGAATTCTAATCATTGAACTATCTGACATTGCAGATTTTAATCAGGCCTTTGAAGTTATTCAACATATTTCTGGAATGAATAGCAACCTAAACTATGGATTATCATTTTCAATTAGTGATCGAAAAACCATCCACTTCATTGATCATGTTTTCAAAACATTAACCAAAAAACAACGTGAACGATTTATTCTTCGAGTAAAAAAAGGCCGGTTAAAAACCAACAAAGACCAAATAATTTCATATCAGCAACAAGTGACACTCAACACATATTATAAATGGAGCACCTACACCATTGTAAATTACGTTCGAAAAAACAATTGTAGCTGCATAATAAATTCAAATAATTTGCACGATATTTCCTGGATATTGGCTCGAAGAGCGCAAATGAATATGGAAAAAACCATACAATTTGAGACAAATATTTCAAAGTTTCCAAACATTTCAAAAGTATTGTATACCGTCAATCAAGCCTCAATACCCACTGAATCACTATTTATCACAAACAACTCAAAGGAAAAGTTAAATATTTTATTGGACAAACTCATCCATCAAGGACATATTTACCACGGGTATAAAAACTCCCCATTTACTCAAAAAATAATATTTATAAAAAGTCAACGCCGGTTTTTTAATTTTTTACGCCGTAATTATTTAGAAAAGTATCTAAATAAATACAAATCATCCCAACAAAAAAATTGAGTATTATAAAATAAATTTGATACTATGAGACCATGCCAAAGGTTAGTTTTTGGGGTGTTCAAGGATCGTGTCCTGGATCTTATTTTGAAGAAAATCTGGGAAGCAATACATCTTGTATCAGCATCGAATTGGAGGATACGCTCATTATTTTAGATGCAGGAACTGGAATTAGAACACTATGTAACACCATTGATGTCAACCAATTCAAACAAGTGGCACTCCTATTAACTCATTCGCATTGGGATCACATTCAAGGATTCCCCTTCTTTTCATACATTTATCAAAATAAACCATTAATCATTTTTAGCCACCTTCATGAGCATATTAACGGATTATTAAATCAAATCAATGGCGTCAATTTTCCCCTATCGAGGGAAACACTTTCATGCAATGTAAATATAATCACAGATATAAACCAACTGAACAATCAGTTAAATATAGACATCACTACCATCCAAACCAATCACCAAGGGAATTGCATTGGTTATCGTGTTAAGTCAAAAGATTGCGATGTTTGTTACATCCCAGATAATCAATTGCACAATACCTCAACCACAAGCTTTAATGAATTCGTATCCTTTTGCCAGAATTCAAAAATATTGATTCACGATAGCCAATACACGACCCATGATATGCCACTTAAAATTGACTGGGGACACAGTATATATACCGATGCGCTTAAACTCGCCATGGAAGCATCTGTTCGTCAATTTGTTCTTTTTCATCATGAACCAACACGCACAAAAAAAGACATATTAACCATGGCTGATCATTGCAAATCAATAACAAAAGAAGTTAAAATTATCGCAGCAAGTGAACTAAAAAATATCGATTTACTGGGCAATTAGCTACCCAGTAATCGCTTGGATTATCCCCCTAATATTTTTATCGATCAAGTGATGGGAATGTTTATTGATTAAGAAATTTATATATGTATAATCATCCTTTACAGAAGTTTTGGAAATATGTAATATTTAAGCATGGCAAAAAAAAAAGGAATTAGACGACACATTATTTTAAAAAGTACCGAATCAGGGCATGCCTATCATTCAGAAAAAAGCAGTAGAAATACCCCTGATCGAATTGAAATCAAGAAATTTGATCCACTTTTAAAAAAGCATGTGACATATAAAGAAGAAAAATAAATGTTTATATCGTTTTCTTTTGTGGCATAACCTTCAAGGGGGGTTAAATGCTAATAAAAAGAGCACGTGTAAATCATCACACAAAATTTAATTTTGAATTAAGAAAATCATTTTCATCAAATACCTTATTCATAGACAATCAAGATATTGAAACATCATTGTGCGCAATTAATATGCTATGTGAATACATTCGAGCATCTTATTTTGATCAATATTTGTATCACAATAAGGAAAATTTGCCCAAGTATTGTCGACTTTTATTAAGATTTGAGCAATGCAATCAAAGCTTAATCGTTAAAGCTTGTAAAAATGCATGCATTAAGGTCCTAAATGATGCCATAAACAGTTCGAGTTCTTTAAAAACAATGACCTTATGTTTTGAAATGAACGAGTCAAAAAACGAACAAATCACTGAGCTATCAAATGAGTTGATGTCATTAACGCTAGGTTCAAAAGTAAGAGCAAAAAACAATTAAGGCTTTACGAATAAATTAAAACTAATTATTATTAGGTTTATGAGTAAAGTATCAATTTTAATGGGATCAAAATCCGATCTCGACATAATGAAAAAAGCAGCAGAAATGCTAACACAATTTGGGATTGAGTATGATATTAAGGTATTATCAGCTCACAGAACCCCCCATGAAACAATTGCTTATGTAGAAAATTCAGATAGCGACGTGTTCATCGCCGGCGCTGGTGGTGCGGCTCACCTTCCGGGTGTTGTTGCCGGAATTACATCCAAACCAGTCATAGGAGTTCCAGTAAATGCAAGCATTTCCATCCAAGGAATTGATTCATTATTGTCCATTGTTCAAATGCCTCCAGGCGTTCCAGTCGCAAGTGTTGGCATTGATGCCGCAAAAAATGCGGGAATCCTTGCTGCACAAATGATTTCAATTTCGAATTCAGACGTAAAAGAGAAAGTCGTTGCATTTAAAAAAGAACAGCATGATGCCGTTCTTGCTAGTAACGATGCACTCGTTTGATAACGAATACAAACAATACAAAAAAGACCCGTTAGTTCCACCCAATAAAGCAAAAAATGTACTATTGCACACTTGTTGTGCCCCATGTTGTGGTGAAGTTATTCAAGCAATGAAAGCCTCTGGACTGGAACTAACTCTATTTTTTTATAATCCAAATATTCATCCAATCAAAGAATACGAACTTAGAAAACTAGAAAATATCCGTTATGCAGAGAAAAATGACATCAAATTCATTGATGCTGATTACGATACAGATCAGTGGTTTTCACGTATCAAAGGATTGGAAAATGAACCTGAACGAGGCGAACGCTGCACCCAATGTTTTGATATGCGATTTGAGAGAACCGCACTATACGCAAAAGAAAATGGGTTTAATGTATTCACCAGTAGTTTGGGAATATCTCGATGGAAAAATATGGATCAAATCAACGCATGTGGACATCGAGCGGCGCAACGTCATGAGAATTTAAAGTATTGGACATACAACTGGCGAAAACGGGGCGGCTCAGAACGTATGTATAAAATATCAAAAGAAGAATCCTTCTACAAACAAGAGTACTGTGGTTGCGTCTACTCACTCAGAGACACCAATGCGTGGCGAAAAAAAACGAATCGAAAACCCATTCACTTTGGAAAAGAATTTTACAATAATTAAGATTTTTTCTTAACGGCGTCTTTTCCTTTTGCGCGTTCAACGATTGAACGTTTCCCACGTTTCTTTCGTCTAAAAATTTCAAGAATAATTTCAGCCTCATCCGCAGTAACTACAAAAAAGGAAAATGTTTCAAAGATTTTAATTTCAGTAAAACGATCTTTTTCAATATTGGTTTCATCGTATAAAAAATCAATTAACATATGATCATCAATGCCATCCGCTTTACCCAAAGCTATAAATAAACGTTCACCACTCACTGAATGATCAAGATTCTCCGCATGTTTATTACTCGATGATGATTGACTAAGTGATTGATAAGAAGATTTCGAAAATGCACCATAATAACCATGGGTCAATAGATAGGCAAGAACGTCTTTTGGATCCCTTGAGTCCATCAAGTCATTTGCAAACGATAAAATATCCGAATCCAATGTCTTAAAATCAAATGTTTGTACCTTATCCAGTAATGCCTTTTTTTTGATCTCGATAATTTCGTCGGGTGAAAGAAAGGCCTTGTGATTAATATCTGTTTTTGTCACACGCTTAATAAAGGCAATCTTCTTAAATTCATTGGGGGCAATCAACGTTGCAACGGCCTTGATTTTAATTGCAGACTCAAGACGAATAATTCGCTGCATATATGAATCGGGGTCTTGAGGAATAATGGAAAATAAAATCAAGTCAATGTCCGGTAACCCATTAAGTTGAGCCGGAATGTCGGTCAGTAATAAAACATTTGATTTCTTATCAGTAAATTTTTTCAAACCACGCTCACGCGCTGTTGGTGATAAATCGCCATGATAACTACTCACATTATAATTTAAAAGCGTTAACTTTTCTGAAATATGATCCACATCTTTTTTTGTTCGACAAAATACAATAATTGAAGCACCCGTGTACATATCAAGAATACGACGAAGGGCTTGAAACCGCTCGGATGAATGAATATCAAAAAAGTATTGTTTCGTCTGAATCGAGGTAACCAAAGGATCTGTTGCCATATTGAAGATAGTACCCAAATGCCAGATTCAAATCAAGTAGAAAAATTTTAAGATAAAAAACTTTTCAAAAAAACAATTATTTAGGATAATAAATCATCAAAAAAAGTGAAATGAGGAAAGCCTTGAGTAGAGTTTTAATTATTGGCGCTGGAGCAGCCGGTCGCGTGGTTGCAAAAAAATGCTTAAAAAACCCGGAGATATTTACAGATATTCATGTTGCCTCACGAACATTTAAACGATGTGAACAATTAAAAGAAGAATGCAATCATAAGATTACCATCCATGAATTGGATGCCGATCATGTCAAGGACACCGTTGAGTTAATTCAAAAGATTCAACCAAAACTCGTCATAAACATGGCCCTCCCCTATCAAGACCTTCCGATCATGGATGCATGCCTTGAAACACACACACACTACATGGATACAGCAAATTATGAACCAAAAAATGAAGCAAAATTTTGCTATCAATGGCAATGGGACTACCATGACCGGTTTAAAGACCAAGGCATTATGGCGCTTCTAGGTTCAGGCTTTGATCCAGGCGTCACCAACACGTTCATTAAGTATGCCAGTCAAGAGCTTTTTGACACCATTGAACACGTGGACATTATTGACTGCAACGATGGGGATCATGGGCATCCATTTGCAACCAACTTTAACCCAGAAATTAATATTCGAGAAATTACCCAAAATGGAAAATATGCAGAAAATGGGAAGTGGAAGGAAATTCCAGCCATGTCGATCTCAAAAATAATTAATTTCCCAGAAGTGGGCCCCAAAAAAGCCTACTTGCTTTATCATGAAGAACTTGAATCATTAATCAAACATTTTCCAAGCATTAAAAAAATACGATTTTGGATGACATTTTCGGACAATTACATTCAACATTTACAGGTATTGCAAAATATTGGCATGACATCCATTCAACCCGTAAACTTTAAAGGCCATCAAATCGTCCCCTTAGAATTCCTAAAAGAAGTGTTGCCAAATCCGGCTGAAATTAGCACCAATTACACCGGTAAAACATCCATAGGATGCATCATTACGGGATTGATTAATGGTGAAAGAAAAACCAAATTAATTTACAACGTTTGTCACCATCAAGATTGCCATGAAGAAGTCCAGGCCCAAGCCGTATCATACACAACCGGTGTTCCTGCCATGATTGGCGCAAAAATGATCCTCAATAATCAGTGGAAAGGACACGGGGTATTTAACTTGGAAGAATTTGATGCTCGACCATTCATGAAAGAATTAAATGAACAAGGACTGCCTTGGAAAGTGATTGATCTCGATGGCCCATTGGACAACTAATACAAACCATTTACCAACCCCATGTTATTTAATTGATGAAGAAAAACTCGCTCAAAATTTAAATAGAATAAAAACATTAAAAAATGCAACCGATTGTCAAATCATATTGGCGTTAAAGGGCTATGCAACCACAAAAACCTTTGCTCAGTTAAAAGATGTATTGGATGGCGTAACCGCCAGCTCAATCTATGAAGCACGATTGGGATTAGAAGAGTTCGAAGGATCCGTTCATGTCCATAGCATCGCCATTGATGAGGATGAATATCATCAATACAATGCCATGGCCAGCCACATTAGTTTCAATTCAATCAAACAGGCCAAACGATTTAAAGAAATAAACAATGCAATGAACGCCAGCCTTGGATTAAGGATTAATCCAAAGACGAGCCAAGCACCCACTGAAAAATATGACCCATGCTCCAAATACTCACGATTGGGAATTCCAATTGAACAAATTACAGAAAAGGATCTTGAAGGCATTGATGGACTTCATTTTCATGCATTATGTGAACAAAATGTTGGCCCATTAATCACCATATTAAATAAAATTGAACAGAACCTTGGAGATCAACTATCAACACTTAAATGGATGAATTGGGGAGGCGGGCATTTACTAACGGATGACAATTATGAGCTAGAGATACTAATCAAAGAAATTAACCGATGGAAAACCACCTATAATTTACAAGTTATTCTAGAGCCTGGAGAAGCCATTGGACGACATTGTGGGTATTACGTAACACGCATATTGGATATTATTGAAAATCATAAAAAAATCGCCATTTGTGATATTTCTGCAACCGCCCACATGCCTGATGTTCTAGAATACCCATACCGACCTGAGATTTTAAATGCCGGAAAAGAAAATGAAAAAAAAGAAAATTACATTATTGGCGGCAACACCTGCCTTGCTGGAGACATCGTTGGAACCTACTCATTTGATGATAAATTAAACATCAATGATACCCTCATATTTGAAGACATGGGGCACTACACCATCGTTAAAACATCAAATTTTAATGGCGTAAAACAACCGGCCATTGGTATGATAAGTACGTCAGGGAATATAAAGATCCATAAAGTATCTTCTTATTTCAATTTTAAGGAGCGGTTATCGTAGGATGAAAAAATTAAAATTAGATGAGTTACTGGTCAATCGAGGATTCATTAGAACCATTGACGAAGCCAAACGGTACATCATGGCTGGAAAAGTATTGATTGATGATGCGGTTATTTCACAACCTGGAACGCTTTGCGATCCGTTAAGTCACATTCGCATCAAAGAAAAAAAATCAAACTATGTATCTCGGGGTGGGGACAAAATCGATCATTTCTTAGAGACAGAAAATGTCTCCATTAACAATCAATGTTGTCTGGATATTGGAATTTCTACCGGTGGGTTTAGCGATGTACTCATTCGGCAAAATGCCCGTCATGTATTGGGCATTGATGTTGGATACGGTATTTTAGATTACCAATTAAGAAAAAATAAAAAATTATCACTATTGGAACGAACAAATGCTCGAGAAGTCACAGAAAAAGAAATAAATGATGCCTTAGAACCGGTCCAATTAAGTATTTATGATATTCAACTCGTCGTGATGGATGTATCGTTTATTAGTGTATTTAAAATTATGCCAAACCTATTATCTTTACTGCCCAATTCCACCGAGTATATTATTTTAATTAAACCTCAATTTGAAGCTGAAAGAGATATGGTCGACATGGGTGGCATCATTACCAATCCCGATCATCTGCATGCCACATTAACCAAAGTAGAAACCCAATTTAATGCACTAAACTTAAATATTTGGGCAAAATCTGCATCCGAAGTTAAAGGCACTAAGGGCAATCAAGAGTACTTTTATCGCGTATCGAAACTAGAAGCACCCAGCCAGTAAAAACAACAATCGAGCACCAACATCGGCATTCCAATCACTCGCGGAAGAAGAATTAACCTCAACCAATTCAGCGCCAATCACATGCTTCGTCTTGGAAACTTGTTCGAGCAAATAGACCAACTGATTGTATGACAAACCACCAGGTACAGGAGTCCCTGTTGCCGGGCATAAATAAGCCATCAATCCATCCACATCCAAACTAATGAAGACTCGATCAGATAACGTCCCCAAAATTTGTTGACACACATCATTCCAAGTCTTGCCTTGAAACAATTGTTGATGAAGACCATAATCCGTAAAGACGTGAAACGGAGTGTCAGATTCTGCCTGAAACTGAGTTTCTACAGACGCATAATCGCGAATACCAACCTGGGTAATTCCTGAAACCGCTGAATTCTTCGCATAATGCGTCATTACTGACGCATGGGAATAATCATACCCAAAGTATTGAACTCGACAGTCCATATGAGCATCAATGTGAAGAATTGAGAATGAATCGTACTGGCGAGATAATGATGCAACGTACCCTACCCCTACCCCATGTTCACCTCCACACAAAATAACGGGAGATGACCTGTGATGATGAATGTCATTCAATACCAACTGATTTAAATCACGAGAGGCACAATTAATATCCGTCAAATGCTGTTGTTGGCGTGATGTTAAGTTTTTTTGATGATTTAACGCATCAATAATTGACGATGAAATTCCCTTATATTCATGTTGCAAGCCACCAATGGTCGAATTAACCGGCAAAAACGTCAGCTGAATAGAATCCTTTGAAAATGGGTGCTGATCATCCAGTTGAACCATTGATTCTTGAATAAAACCAGGCGAGTTATGAGATCCACTACGATACGTAACCGTAACATCCCATGGGACCGAATAAACTAAAATTGGAGATGTGCTCATACCAACATGATAATTTAAAAGAAACACTTTCACCAGATGAATAAAGCCCATTGAATTAAGTCATAGAAAACGCAATTTATAATTTAACGTTTTTGTTTTTTTGAGAAGACGCATCAGTTTTTTCTGGGTTGTGAATGTATGCATAAAAAAGAGATCGAACGCCTAAATTATATGACCAGGGTTTATCAAGAACCTGAGAAAGGAATGAATCACAAGACTGTGATAAAATAAACACAATGAATGATGACTTAAAATACCATGTCTGCATCAACAAAGGGACTGAACCGCCATTCAGCGGTCAATTCGTGAATCATAAAGCCAAGGGAACATACACCTGCGGCATGTGCAACACCCCCTTATTTAAATCAGATAAAAAATTTGACTCTGGAACAGGGTGGCCCAGTTTTTATGATGTGATTGTAGACAACATTGGCACCTCAGAGGATTCATCCCACCAAATGATTCGAACAGAAGTCCATTGCAAAACATGCAAGGCACACTTAGGGCATGTATTTCCGGACGGCCCTCCCCCAACAGGGCAACGGTTTTGCATTAATTCCATTGCCCTTAACTTTGAAAAAGAAGAACCCATTTAATTTACATGTAAATATTGCTAATATAAGACATATCGCGTTTGAATGAGGAGTCAAGAATGGAATTTTTTATAGATAGTGCAAACATAGAAGACATAAAAAAGGCAAAAGATATGGGCCTTGTCGATGGTGTAACCACCAATCCCACATTAATTAAGAAAGCAGGCAAAGACCACAAAGCCACCATTCAGGAAATTTCCCAATTTATTGATGGGCCAATTTCGGTTGAAACCTTGGGACATACAGCTGAGGAGATGCTTGAAGAAGCCAATGAGTATATTACATGGGGAAATAACATTGTGATTAAAATTGTCATGACCCCAGAAGGCATGAAAGCCGTTAAACAATTGAGTGCCAAAAATATCAAAACCAATGTAACCCTTGTTTTTTCACCATTGCAAGGATTAATTGCCGCCAAAGCTGGCGCCACATACATTAGCCCCTTTTTAGGACGATTGGATGATATTGGGCATGACGGACTAACCATCATTGAACAAACCCGAACTATATTTGATAACTACAAATTTAAAACAAAAATTCTTGCCGCCAGTATTCGTCACCCCATGCACATTTTGGACTCAGCACAAATGGGTGCTGATGTGGCCACCGTACCCGCAGGTACATTATTTAAATTATTTGAGCATCCATTAACCGCCAATGGTATAGAAGCGTTCATCAAGGATTCAAAAGCTTGGGCAACAAGTGCTGTTTAATGGCTATTTTTTTATTTCAAATGAATGATTAACCCACGGATAGTAATAATCAAAAATACTATCCGTATATATCAGTGCCACCAAGAGCCCCAGAATAATGACTGGGGCAAACGCATAATATGATTCCTTATCTTTTTTCTTAATAAAGATAAAATAAAACCCAACAATCCCGCCAATTAAAAATGTAAAATAAAGCGCAATGGCGGTCACTTGCCACCCCCATACCGCGCCAACACCTAAGCAGAGTTTAATATCTCCTGCACCAAACGCATGGGATTGTCCAAAAAGCATCATGATGATTGAAAACAAAGCAAATACAATCATGGCCAAACCCATACCTTGGAAACAGTTCAACATTTGACTTTGAAAAAAGGAATACCCAATGCCAACAAAAATAAGTCCAAATGACATTTCATTGGGGATAATTTGATGCTCTAAATCAGTAAATAAAGAAATGGTCAATATTGAAAACACAATAAAATGGATCCATGGCGTTAATAAGGTATACCCCAAAACATGAGTAATAAATAATACCATACTAATCAGAAGCACGACCCCATGCCGAAGTTTTTTCCAAAAAGACAGTGCTTTAAAAGATTTCAAAAACCAATACATTAACGGATAATAAAATAAAGATAAAAAGCGGGACAGTGTAAAATGAATTTTCAACTTTTTGTATCGATCATCCAAGGGCAACTCCGTAACCAATATATTAATTAAGTAAGATAATATAAACGAAAAATAAATAATAGTGCTGATTTTGAACCAAAACATGATCTATTTATCGATAAATCGCGTAAAATACTTACTTAAGAAGATTTAAATAGAATGATCAAGCTCAGTCAAAAAATAACCGATAATCAGACAGAATCCATGATATATCAACTAAGTTATCAAAAATTAATCATCACTTTAACCATTGGAATCATCTTCTTCATACCACCTCGTGCACACGCCGAAACAAAGTTTGAACTTAAAAAAAGTAAGCCAAAGGAAACACAAACTGCCCAACCACTCTTTGATCTTCTTAATAGCGATCCACCTAGCCTAAAACCAGCCAATCAAACGGACAATAAGTGGGGAAACAACCCCTTTTTTAAACAACAAAAAACCATTAAAATCCCCGAAAAGAAAGCCGCTCCGGAAGTTTCACAATCATTGGATTTATATGAGTACAAAGTCAGTGCCATTTGGAAAGTTAACAATGGGTATAAAGCCCTTGTATCTGGGCATATTGTTCAAAAAGGAGACAAAATAAACGAAGTTACCATCGATAAAATCACAGAAAAGGACATTTCTGTCATAAGAAAAGGGAAAAAACGATCATTTCGTCTAGGAAGCATATTTTATGATTTTCAAATCTAGATCACACTTGTTATTCATCGCATTATTAAGTACCCACGCCATATTTGGGGCACCAAAATTAATCATTGAAATGCCAAAAGATGAAAATATGACAGTGTATGAATCCAATGTGACGTTTAAAGGGCAAGCCAAAGAAACCACGAAATTAACAATCAATGGTCAAGAAATACCCATAAATAACGTAGGAAATTTCAATTACACCATTGAATTGAATTCAAAAAATGGAAACAATTACTTTTTAATTGAAGCCACGGATGGGACCACCTCAACACAAGAAAATAGAACCATCTACTTTAATGAAAACGATCAGAAAAAAGGAAAACAGGCCACAAAAACCACCATTGAAAAAAATAAGCCAAGAACCATGGAAAAGATTATTCAATCAAAAAAAGAAGAAACCCTCAATCGAGAGTTAACCCAACAAGATGCCCTTGAGTCATTAAGAAAATACATCGGAAAAAATACTCGCGGATCCTATGCATTCTCGGAAATCACGCTCAAAGATTACATCAAAATTTTTGCAAAAGAACACCAAGTCAATATCATCAATAATGTTGAACTCGAGAAAACGTTAAGTGTTGAACTCAATGACATGCACCCTGCCGATGTATTTAATACTCTCGTGAACTACTGGGGGTGTCATTGGGTGATGAAAGATAAAATCATACGCATTGTTCAACAAGCCCCTGTCAGGGTTTACACTTTAAATTACTTAAAAGGGGAAGAACTCATTGGTTTAGTGAGTGGACTGAGTGGAATCACACAATTTAAAACCAACCCTCTGGATAACTCCATTATTGCTCAAGGCCCCCTAGAAGATCTTGAATATCTAGAGTCTTTAATCAAAAAACTGGACATTAAACCAAAACAAGTTTTAATCGAAGCCACCATTATTGAAACCAATTTTGACTTATCAACCATTATTGGAACAAAACCATCCACAATTCAACGAAGCCAAGGAACCCCAACCTCACCGTTTAGCTTTCAATCCTTGGGGTACTCCTTTTCAATGAGTGTATTTGAAAATAATTCCAATGTTAATATTTTGGCCAACCCACAAATTCTTGTCACCAATCATAAAACAGCCTCCATCAATACCGGAAATCAAACAGGGTATACCACCACCACCGTGACTGAAACCAGCACCATTGAAAATATGAATTTTCTCAGTACTGGAATTACACTTGAAATCACCCCGCATATTTCAGAAACAGGAGAAATACTCATGGATCTAAACCCAAGTATTTCTGAAGGGCAAGTCAACAATAACAAACCCATTAGTTCTCAAACATCCACAAAAACTCAAGTCATCATTCGAAATGGAGAAACCATCGTCATTGGCGGACTCATTCAAAAGAAAAAAACAAAAGTAAAATCCAACATCCCATTCTTCTCAAATATACCGATTATCAATTTATTCCTTTCCCAAGAGGAAGTTGCTGAAAAGAAAACGGAGTTATCGGTACTAATCACACCTCATATCATTGAAGATACGGCAAAACTAAAACAATTAAACGAGGAGATGAATGAGTAAAAAAGAAAGCATTGATCTAAAAAACTACGTTATTGACCCCAATATTTTAAGTGAACTATCTCTAGAAATGATGGAGAAAAATAATATTATTCCATTTAAAAAAGAAAAAAACACGCTATATGTTGCGACCAGTACACCCGAAGACTTTGAGCTACAATCAATGATCGAAACGGAAATCGGCCAACCGATCAAGTTTGTATTTAGCAATAACAGTGATATTAAAGCGGCCATTCTTTCACGTCTAAAAATTAAAACAATCTTTGGATCATTGGAAGAACCCGATTATGCCGATTTCAAATCGGTGCATTTGGTGGCTGAACGCCGTGAAATAAACCCCAATGTCCTATCAAATCTTCCAGATATTCCAAGCATTCCCGACTTGGTGGATCTCATTTTATTTCATGCCATTTCCCACCATGCCTCAGATATACATGTCGATCCAGGGCCAGAATCATTATTCATACGGCTAAGAATTGACGGGGTATTGCATATCTTTCAACAACTTCCGTTAACCTTTATGTCACCGCTCATTTCAACAATCAAAGTATATGCTGGGATGGACATTGCTGAAACGCGTCTACCTCAAGACGGGCAAATTTCCGTCACGATCATTGAAAAATCTAACGAAGAAAACGCAAACCCTGAAATCGATGTTCGCGTTGGGTCCGTTGCTACAATTTATGGAGAAAAATTAACACTAAGAATCTTAGATAGCAATAAAATTGATTTAAGACTAAGCAACCTGGGGTTTTCAGAAACCCAACTCTCTACACTTGAGGAAATCATTAAATACCCTCAAGGAATGCTGCTTGTCACAGGGCCAACAGGTTCGGGAAAAACCACCACCCTCTTTTCAATCTTGAATCAGATTAAAGGATTGGCCAACAATATTGTCACCATTGAAGATCCTGTAGAATACCGAATGGCCTGGTTGAATCAAGTGGAAGTCAATCCCAATATTGGATTAACGTTTGCATCCGCGTGCCGCTCATTCTTACGGCTGGATCCTGACGTCATTTTAGTTGGGGAAATTAGAGATAATGAAACAGCACACATTGCCGTCCAAAATGCCCTCGTAGGAACGTTATTGCTGTCAACAATTCATTCAAATTCAGCAATCGGCACCATTCAACGATTAATGAGCTTGGGACTCCCCAAATTTTGGATTAGTGCCACACTTACCGCCGTTTTGGGACAACGACTGGCCAGGAAAATATGTGATAAATGCAAAACAGTGGATAAACCAAGCGCACAGATGCTAAAACTTTTAAATTTACCCAAAGCAAAAAAATATTACAAAGGAAAAGGGTGCGAGAGCTGCTTAAACACTGGATATAGAGGACGAAGCGTTATTAGTGAACTTTTGGTCATTTCAGACAAAATACGAAAAGCCATTGAAAGTGATAAAAAAGAAAGTGAAATAACAGAAATTGCACTAAAAGAAGGGTTTAAAGATTTCAGGTATGATGCTGCCGAAAAAATAAAAAAAGGAATCACCAGTATTGAGGAAGTCCTACGCATCTTAAAAATTCAATGAAAAAACTCCGAGGATTTTCAATTATTGAATTATTGATCATTATTTCAATGGTAACAGCACTAATTATTGTCGCCGCACCATCATTTTATGGATTATTTAAACGACAGTTTTTAGTGTATCACGCCAACCAATTCATTCAGCACATTCGAAGCATTCAATCCAATGCGTTCATTGAAAATACCCCCTATAAAATTGGATTAAATGCCACCGAAAAAAGTTACAGCATTTGGAAACACAACACCATTGAATGGGTATTGGATGAATCCCATGCTTTTGATGATCAAGTAGAAATACAATACGATAATATTCTATCGGATTTAACTCAGATTCTATACAATAATCACGGAAATGCGTATATTTGCACCCCCAATCAAACCCCCACTGAATGCCAAGCCACGCCCCTCACTTCTACCGCAAAAATAACCATAAAAACAGAAAAACGAGATATAATTTTAGAATTTTTACCAATAAATGGCTACGTCAGCTCAAATGTTGGTGTAAAATAAAATCATGAAGCTAAAAGGTGCCAATTTATTGGAATTATCATTATCGATAGCCTTTGCCCTAGTGGTCTTTGCCATCACACTTCAATTGGTGCAAGAATCCACAGATCGAATTAATAAAGGGTTTTCTTTTCAAACCTTTCAACAATCCGCCTTTAGCACCTTACTAAAAATTCAACATCAAAACCAATGGCATTGGGGATCTGCCGCATCTTTAAACAAAATATTAAATGCAAATTTACCAAAGGAATCCACCATAACCGCAACAAACTATATTTTTTCAAATAATCAATGGCTGGCATCGAACAATGATTCAGACGCCACCCATATTCAGATTGAAAACCCAACATTTAATAAAAAACTTTCTGTATTTATTATTAGTTCAGCGTCAAAAAAGAATTTAATGGGAAGTTTGACAACTTTAAAACTAGCCCTTCTTGAATATTACCGAATCAATCAATTTTACCCACCAACACACCAGTTAAATTATTTAACTCAAACAAATATTTTAAATAATCTACCAAATAATCCATACACCATTCAGGACCTAAATAGCACCAGCAATAAAAACATGACGGATTGGCATTATGAAAATAATAACGGAAATATCACCCTATTTTCCTATACACATCCTCAAATTCAATTAACGTTTTAAACCATCGCTTTGATTGAAATCAATGGTGTGCCATCAAAACCATATTTAATAAAACCATGGTGGTTTTTTAATGTTTAAACATATAATATTGGCGATTATCCAATCGTATATTACTCCGATAAAAAAGTAGCCCCCCGTTAACAGACTTAAAAATAGTGAAGGAAATGCCCACTATTTTTTGACGGGAATAATATCAACAAAAACGGAACTATCCAAAAGGCTAAGGGCACAGTTTTAAACGTAGTTCCCAAGTTTTTTGACGGACCCTGATGAGTTGAGATTATCATGACTATCTACCATTGATCAAAATTAATGTTTAAACATTCAAAAAAATGGGCATACTAAAATGAATATTAATAATCAAAATGAAAGGGGCACTCATGATATTTAATAAAAAGTTAACATCTTTTCTTATGGATAAAAAAGGGAATAGCTTATTATTGGCAACGGCCACAGCCATTGCATCCACCATGGGAATCTATTTTTTTGTATCATTAACATCACTCAGTGAGGATAGCAAGCAACGCATATCTCACCTATACAATGCTTACATTATTGGCCAATCCATTCACAATTTTATTGAAGGGGGTCCAGAAAATAAAGATTATTTTTCAGAAGGTCAGCAAATTTCTGCATTTAAGCATTTATTAAGACTTGATGAAAATTTTCACAATGGCGAATTTGTGACGCTAAAAAAATTAATTGAAAAACAGGTCATACTCGATAGCCTTGATTCAACAGCCACAGCACGCTCAGGAACAGAAACAAGTTACGATACGAACCATACTGGCGCACGCATACTATTTTTAGCAAATGACGGAAGCACGATCAACAATTCATCCAGTTTGGTGGCCGATTTGGCCATCCTGGTAAATATGGCCGGAACCAGTGACCCAATAAACAATGCCCCCTACGCTAATGGGGAACCCTTTTTCTATATTATCATGGATATCAATGGCCCATCTGTAAATGGCGCAACAGCAACCATAGACATGGATGTTCACAAACAAGGAATATTATCAACTGTGGATGGAGGAATCCAAGCTGAGCAGTCCGTCATATTACCTCAAGACAATGAATAAATTCAATATACAGGAGATAATCTATGTTTAAACATCTATTTAAATCAAAATTAATGGGAAATATTGGGATCTCGATTATTGGAGGAATTACCGCACTTAGTATGGCTGGAGTTGCCATGCAAATGGGGTATTCTAGTTTTAAAATTAAAGCAGAAAAGCAACTGCATATTCTAAACAGCATTCGTTTTGCAACCATTGTACAAATCGGCATGGAAGAAGGATGGGTAATACAACCAAATACCAATGATTCCATCACCGTCACCTTAACTGACGTCGATAACAATTACCCCCTATCCACCAATCTAAAAAACCCGAGTTTAGAATCTCAATCGTACAATGCCGATTCTTCAATTATTATTGAAAATTCAAATGGAAAAATTGATTTTTACTGTTCACTAATCGAACATGAAAGTACCCATAACTATACCGATAACACAATTAGCGTCCATAATTTATCGATTAACGATATTAGCTTAACCAATTAATAAAACAACCATCAGATCATCAATAAATTACATCATTAAGATAAAGTTTAAACGTAAAATATGGCACACGATTAACATAAATAATCAATCATTTAAAACATGCAAATATCAATCTGCACATTATCCATCAAAACCATTAAAAAAACCAAAATAAAAAAATATAAAAACAACCCAATTTAAACTCAAATTCATAAGATTAAGCATCCAAAAAAACAAATAAGCATCAAGAATTATCGATGTTTTATTTCAAGTTGAAATGGGTACAAATAAATAAGGACAAAATAATTTAAAAAAGGGGGGTGGTCAAAAAGATAATCCGACAAACAAAAAAAAGGGGGAAACCATGTGTCTAAAAGATAGACTACTACACATGCTGAAAAGCAAAAAAGGTAATGCACTACTGCTAGCTACTGCAGGTGCGATTGCCGCAACATTTAGTGTGTATTTCTTCGTATCATTAACCACACTAAGTGAAGACAGTAAACAACGCGTGGCTCATTTATACAATGCGTATCAAATGGGGCAATCACTTAAAGGGAAAATCGATGGTGCGGATATTAACCAAGCAAGACTTGGTAGCGGAACTGAAGATGATATCGAAGCGCCAATTGATGATGTGTTTCATAATGGTAAATTCATTCCATTAAAAACAATGGTGAAAAAAGCCATTATTATTGCAGCGGATGACCCAACAGCGACGGCTCGTGGGGGTGTTGACACACCATATGACCTTAACAACTCCGGAGTATTAATTAAATATGCGGATGCAGCGGGAGCGGTCATAGCAGCTACTGAGACCGGCAGTGCATCAGATACCATTGTTGCCGATGTTCAGTTGTTTGTGAATTTAGCAGGAACACCTGACACAGCTTCAAACACACCGTATGCTGATGGGGAACCATTCTATTACATTCTAATGGATGCTGACACAGCTGGATTAACTGCTGACGACCATACGGTTGATTTGGTGCAGTTCCCAGCGGGTATTCTAGCAACCAATGAAGGTGGCCCACAAGCGGAAGTATCCGTTGTACTACCACAGGATGATGAAGACTAATTAGATACGAATAGCTTCAGTATTCACCCTGCCGTATAGTTATACGGCAGGATTGAATATTGACAAGGGGGGGAAATGAACAAAATATTCAAATGGTGTCGATGGTTTATTCAAGAAGAGCGAGGAAATGCGTTACTGCTAACCAGTGCAACGGCATTAATCGCTACCCTCGGCATGTTCTTTTTTACCGCTCTACGTGACATGAGCATCAAAAATAAAGAACGAACCACCCATCTATACAATGCTAGTGTTATGGCCATGTCAATCAATGGATATATTGACACCTATTTAGAAACACTTCCCTACCCTAGAAATAAACTCGTAAACAATGGAACGGCACAATTTAGCCCAACAGAATTGTCAAGAGTCGTGAACATTAATAATTTTGATACCTTGAGCCTCGATGAGCTTGAACAGAATGGGTACATCGTATCTCATAATGATCCGACAGCACAACGCGAACTGGGGATTGAAAAAACCTATGATAAAAAAGCAACAAAAATTAAAATTGAGTTTAAGTTAAATTCAGAAGATAACATTGAAGACATTGTTTATCTTGTCAATTTAGCTGGATCAGTATACAACAATAACGCACCTTATAGTGCGGATGAGCCCTTCTTTTACCTCGTCAGTTTTACAGATGATCTCGGCATTGGCGATTATGGTGATTACGATCTCATTGACAATGACATCACATTAAAAGAATCTGAAACCACTGACTTTGAATCCATTCTTGAATACAATGGTAAGGCACCATATGCAGAGCGTGTTATTCTACTGCCGGGGGATGGTACATGATATCCATCATTCAAAACGGCATCAATTATTTAAAAAATTTCCTTTCTGAAAAGAAAGGAAATTCGCAATTAATAATTCTTGCAGGCGCGATATTTGCAACCATGGCCATTTACTTCTTTGTAACACTCACTAGTTTCGATCAAGAAACAAAAGAACGAACAGCCCATTTATACAATGCCTACCAAATGGGAACCTCAATCAATGCGTTACTAAAAAACAGAATATATACAAAAGGACAACTTGAATTCAGCTATCAAGATGAGAGTGGAGAAAATCGATTTACCAAAGAAGACTTCGAGAAATATGTCCAAATGGATTCCGATACAATTTTCACACTAGGAGAACTTATAAATGATCAATTGCTTATTGATTCAAGAGACCCCACGGCCACAAGACAAAACTCAACCCCAACAAATTATGATCGAAAAAACACCAAAATTAAAGTTGTATTTGATATGGTCATTGACCATTATAATGAGTTCGGAGATGCCATCAAAAAAGTGGTCGGCGTTAAATATTTTGTAAATTTAGCAGGTCAAGCAGTGCCTGATCATACAGGAATAAGTAATGCCCCATATGAGAATAATGAACCGTTTTATTACCTTGTAAGTTATGCCGACGAAAACGCCGGTTTAACGGAGAGTGATATAACCCTTCAAGAACGAGGGGTCATGTATGAGGGTGTATTAGACACCTCTACATTTGGTGTTGGCCCACAGGCCAATAGAGTAATTATACTACCAGGTGACACAGAAGAATAAGTAAGGGTATGGGTATATTTAATCGATAAAACATGGGAGAA
Source organism: bacterium UBP8_UBA817 (assembly GCA_002296285.1). Lineage (GTDB taxonomy): Bacteria > Margulisbacteria > Marinamargulisbacteria > UBA817 > UBA817 > UBA817. The sequence goes on along the minus strand of DBHX01000060.1, from coordinate 6,309 downwards.
CTATGTCTGCATCTTGGTATAAATTTCGATATATCGATACAAAGGGAAACCGTAAAACTGAGCGATTAAAAGCAAAGTCAATGCGGCTGGCAAAACAATACATTACCAGTCGTAATTATAATTTAGTGAGCATTCGAAAAGTATACGCCATAGAAAAACATCTGTTAAAATTTAAAAAAACAAAAATTTTTAAAATATTATTTCAACCCAAATTAACCCGAAACGAAGTGTATTGGCTCACCAAAGAATTGTATGGGTTTTTAGATTCTGGATTGCCATTACTGGATGCAATTTATGCCCTCAAAGGATTTAGCACATCGAGCCGATATCAAAAAACACTGAACAGCATTATTCAAGAAATAGAAAATGGAAAGCAACTCTCTGATGCCTTAGAAAACTTCCCGACAAGTTTTCCAAGGTATTACATTATCGCTGTAAAAAGTGGCGAAAATGTGGGGCATTTATCTCAATCGTTAAAATCCAACGCTGACACCATCAATTGGGTCAACATTAACCGCACAAAAATAGTGCAAGCCACCATTTTCCCAATCATTAGCTTCATCATGATGGTCACTTCCTTTATCGTGTCATTACGAGTTTTGGTCCCCTATTTTATGAAAGTATTGCGTCAAATGAGGGTTGAACCACCATTTATCACCGCCAGAATGTTTGAACTCAATGTATTTTTAACTAAAAATGGTGGATTAATTCTAATTGGAATCAATGCCTGTCTGATGCTCATTGCACTTCTAGCATCCAATAAAAAAACAGGGTATTACTTGGAAAGAGTCATTGTTAAACTTCCGATTTATGGTCAATTGTACATTTATTTTATGAGCACCTACTTGGCACAAATATTAACCCTACTCATCAACCAAAGGTACTCCATATTAAACTCATTCTTATTGTGTAAAAATCTATTTAATGGGCCCTTTTTTAATAAAGAAATGGAAACGATTCATAACAAAATTAAAAAAGGATACAGCATGGGGCAATGCTTCGATGAATCCATATTATTTCCGCGTTTTATGGCACAACTCATTAAAGATGGGGAAAAAACAGGGACACTGGATAGCAAAATGAGCGCCATCTCTGAATTATACAAAGCACGCTTAGAAAACCAAGTGGAGTGGGTATTTAAAATGATTTCACCCGCGTACTTGCTATTCACCATTGGGGTGACCATATTTTTTATTTACGCATTTTTTTGGCCGGTATGGAGCCTTTACTTCTAAGCATCATCAGGCATTCGATACACAATAAAGGCTAAATTCAATGACAACACTAAATTATTGTTTTGATTTTTCAGTTCAAAATTACGCACCACAAATTTAACCGGCAAATTATTTAAATTTGTTAAATACTGCCCAATCGAAGTAAAGGACCCTGAAGCAACCAAAGATAACTGGGTAATCGAAAATAGTTTGGTAATGTTATTCATACGAGAAATCCCAAAATCTTTGATATATGGCTTTAATAACTCTTTTTCAACAGATGTTAAGCTGGTGTTCGGCTGAACAGATGATGATAATACCGTAATATCCTGAGGTTTGGATTGATTAAGTACAAACTGATTAATATAACGAACAGGATTTGAATATAGTGTGTAATAATGCTGATATCGACCTTGATTGGTTGTTGATTTTTCATCAATTTGTTGTTGAATATTCGCCACCTCTTTTTCAATTCGTAACAGCTCGCTTTGAAATCGAGAAATCCCCCGTTTGGCATTTCGCAAATCCTTTTGAATAGGATTGATGAAAAATATCTGAATAAGCGATGATGTAATCATTAACACGATGACCGATGCAACGCTCAATCCAATCAATCGAAACCAAACATTTTTTATTAATTGTTGAATGATCATTTTTTCTTAATCCAATCCACGTCAATTGAAAAAGAGGACAAATCAAGCCCCCCAGAAATACCTAGGTTATACTTAACTCGTCCCAAATAAGGCAACGATTCCAATTGTTGCAAAAACATATAAAACGAATAATTCCCATTCAAGGAACTTGATGTCCCAGAGATGAACACCTTTTTTCGACGAATTCGCAATACGCTAAAACTGATATCTGGGGTTGAAATAGACGTAATATTAAACAAAAAATCATCCAACGGAATCTGAGCCACCAAACTTTCAGATGTTAAATCCGAATAATCAATAATTAATTTTTGTTTTTTAATTCGATCCCTTAATTCCACCATGTCCCGTTTCTTACTTGCCTGCTCCTTTTTCTCGGAGGATTGATTAGCGGAATACCCCAAATACGATTTATTGAGTTTAAAGTAGCTGTAGGCATTCGTCGTCAAAATAAAAATTAAACTCACAGAAAATAGGGCCAAAATGCCTCGAACGGCCATTTTTTCAAACCGTTTCATAAATGGAATCAAGTTAAATTTATCACGATTTTTAACCATAAGATACATCCCATACACATTATAAAAAGACAAACCATCACTTAATGAAACATTGGATTTGGGTTCAAAGTTTATGGGCACAGTTTTTACAGGAATTTTTCCAACCGATGCTTTTTTAATGGCTTTCGAAACATCCAACGCATCAGAATAAATGTAAATGGCATCAAACGATTGATTGGGTGATTTCATCAAATAAGATTCCACTGACGACTCAATAAATGATCGCATATCCGAAAGTATGGTGTTCAATTGCTTCACTGGATTTTTGGACATCTCAATTAATTTTAGCCGCATGCGTCGGTACACCTTGATGTTATTGTTAAATAAAATAAATAAACTGGCCCGCGTTGAACTTATATCAATGAGTATGCTTAAACGAGCCGGATCAATTTTAAAAAATCCAGATTTCAACAACGCTTGAAACGAATGGTACCGAGTCACCAATTGACGTATAAATAACCGGTGCTTGCGAAAAACATTTTCAATGGCCATTAAGTTATTCTTTTTAATCATATACACAAAAACAGTCTGGTTACTTTTTATTTCAGAAACAGCGAAAGAAACGGCATATTCATAGTCTTCCAAATGATCGATTTCCATTTCCAACATTTGATCAATTTGACTTAACTGTGACTCAGGGATCGAAAAACGGTTCATGGTCAAATAGTAATCATCCATTATCATCAATACTTTGGCACGACGATTAAAATCTTTGTGGCCAATCACCTTCTGAATGGCCGCATCCAATGAATCCACCAATGAATCACCCATTGGAAAGGTTAGTTCAAAATGAAACTCGTAGTCATCCAGTGTTTTTAATAGCTGAACAACGACCAATGATTCAACCTTCACATAAAATATCAGGAGAGGTTTATCCGAGTATTTTGCCAGTAAATTAGTATTCAATATGCGCGTTTTGAATTGATCCATCGGAATACCTCAAGTATATACTGATTGCGCCACCATCTGGAAGCGATGAAAAATATAGATTCATATGATGTGTTTTGGATGAACGGGGAGAAAGCAACGGATATTCATCACCAACACTTGCATTTACGGTCACAAGCTCTTCTTCATTTTCACCAACAAACCCATAATGCGTTAATGTCTGGCTGGCATGATGCGGGTACCAAACCGTTCTCAATGCCACCAAGTGGGTTGGCAGGGTTGCGGATACAATCACACCGGATAACGATTGATTGCCCACTGAAAATTGCGATAAATCAACGGATGATCGAGATGACTGTGTGATTTGTTTTTGAACATTAAATGAGACCTGACGATTGGTTAAGGGATGATCAACAAAAAAATCAACCGATCCGTTCGAATTCACTTGGTTGCTTAATGAATACTCATTGGCCAATATGGGAGGCAAGTGTATAAATTCACTGTTTTTATCCACAAAATACGATACAAACGATTGAATGCTCAAGCCATCCAAAATGGACTGGTACGATTGATTCATTCGATATTGTTGATTCAACGCTCGTGCACTCATTAAATGAAGCACCGTAACTACGGCAATAATAAAAAACAAAATGCCAGATGTAAAAATTAATAAATAAGCACGCATTAAAATTCCCCCAAAACAATGGATTGGGAATTGCAAATAAAACTTCCAACCAATGTGGAATCAATCAACGAGGAATTCAGTTGGTAATGAACCAATACAACTGACGAAGGATTTAACGTCTCGGTTAAAAAATGATTAAAATAACTAAATTCATTAATCTTGGATGAATCAACATGCTGATATAGCATGGCCTCAACATTCGAACTTAAGTTGTTCACCACCAGCTGATTCTGATCAAATTGAAAAGAAAACAATGCCCCATCAAGTGAATAACCAAACGAGTGCCCTCCCAACGACTGTGGCACACAGGGAACCAAGGACAAGGAATTAAACTTATTAATCATTAAATCAGCTTCTTGAAGCACACTCATTTTAAGCAAGAGTCGTGAAAACCGGTCAATATATGTCCCAGGATTAATAACAACAATAAATATAATAATAAACGATGTCACCAAAATAATTTCAAGCAGTGAGTACCCTTTAACATGCTTTCCCATAAATTTATGGTATCAAATCACTGACAGGATGTGTTATAAATTTTTACCAAGCTCAACTGATTCCATGGAAAAACAATCACTTTCGACAAATCTGAACACATGGTCGCATCAGTATAACCGATGAGCAACTTTTGACGATGTTTTAAAAGATAATACAAGGCTTGTGGGGAATGGTCCGAATCAGTGTAATCCATGACCTGCAATTGAGGCAATACATAGGGTAACGGGGTATAAAAAGGAAATGTTGGATTAAGGCGGGACCGAATTAAAGACTCTAGTTCACTCAAATCCATCGGTACGGTGGTGGACGATAATGCATCATACACAACCAATAATGTCATCGGTGAGCACGTCTGAAATGGCTGATTGACCAAAAAGTCCATCAATCGCTCAATAACCCTTTGGTAATCTGAACTCTTGACCCATTGGTTTAAATACAGCAAAGAAATGAGAAATTGGGCATTGTGCTGAATCGACACAAAATGATCTTTTTGCAATTGAACATTGGAATTTTTTCGTTTATTGATTAATGGGGTTTGATCAATCCTATAGAAATCTTTGGGATTCATGAGCGCTGATAAATTTTGATCATTACCAACAGACACTCTCTCAAATGATAACGGACTCAACTCATCCAAAAAATCATCCCTAAAATAATAGTACAGCCCTGATTCAAATAAATCCCCAGCATCCAACCCTGTCATGAATTGCCCAGATTCCGTTTGAAAGTTATTTAAAATAAACGACACATTAAACACCGCCAAATCCAAATACAGCGGTTCCTTGGTTATTGAATACAGCTGGGTTAATAACTGTACAAAATGCACCTGATCAATGAATATCTTTTCAAAATGAGGTTTGCGCCAATCACGGGTTGAGCTATAGCGGTGAACCCCACCCTCAATAAAATCAAATAATGGTGATGTTAAAATTTTATCCATGGTTTGTTTCCCGTAGGTAAAATAATCCGGCGACAGCATAATTAATTGTGACCAATGCAAAAATAACGGAAATTTTTGACGCTGCCCCATGCCACCAAAGCTCGCATCAAATGCATTCACCAAAAATTGAGTTAAATCGACCCGTGGATCATTAAACGGAGATCTTGGAATCTCAGCTTTTGATTCTGCATAACGATCGGCCCATTTCAACGCCTTTGCTTGCGTCACGGAAGATTGTTTGGCCCAATCTTTAGCAATCAAGGTCAATGCTTTTTTAAAATTACCTTTCGGTTCATAAGTGGATAAGAACAAAGGAATGCCATCCGGCGTTGCCAATACAGTCGTTGGCCACCCTGACATCTTTTTTTGATACTCAAGCAAATCAATATAAATCTTATCAATGCGTGGCTGTTGATAACGATCAATCAGTATTGGTACATAGTAACGATTGATTATTTTCGCAATCAAAGGGTTTCGAAATGATTCATGCTTCATAACCCGACACCCGTAACATGTCGCAAAACCGATGGAAATAAATAACGGTTTGTTTTTTTTTTTGGCCATGGCCAACGTTTCGGGGCTCCAAGTGCGCCACTTCACCAAATCATGTTTATGATTTTGAAGATACGCGCTTTGCGAGGATTTTAATACCGGATTTGGCAAAAAATAACGAACCATGTCAAACCATAAAAAACAGATCAATGCAACAGCAATTGCAATGGAAATCATAATAATTAAAAACCGCTTGAATAATGTCACTCAATTATTATGACACAAAGCTGAGTCATAATGTGAAAATTAAATTGGCAATTGATCCAAAAAAATCAACATGGTATCATCACAAACGGAGAGCTGGCAGAGTGGTCGAATGCGGCGG
>DBHX01000059.1 GCA_002296285.1 bacterium UBP8_UBA817 | reverse complement strand
CCACAAGGCCCAGCGGGTGCGAATGGCGCCACTGGAGCGCAGGGTCCTGTTGGCCCACAAGGCCCAGCGGGTGCGAATGGCGCCACTGGAGCGCAGGGTCCTGCAGGCCCACAAGGCCCAGCGGGTGCGAATGGCGCCACTGGAGCGCAGGGTCCTGAAGGGCCACAAGGCCCAGCCGGCGCCACTGGAGAGCAAGGGCCTCAAGGTCCCCAAGGCCCCCAAGGGCCAGAAGGGCCAGAAGGGCCAGTGTCATCAGCACCAACATTTGAAGAAGTGTATGTAAATTCTTGGTTTCGTAATAATGATATTAATGAAGGTTTATATAACCAGGCAACGGCTTCACACTGGTACTCTTCAGGTGGTGGGCAATGGAATTTAACGGGTGGGTCTGAAACCTATATTTATTTTAGAGATACTCATCTGTCGGAAGTAAGGGGGGCCGTTTATTTTTCTCATGAAATGAAATTTCGTGGTGCCAAAGGGAGAGACTTTAGTGAGTGGGGTGGCGATGAAGGAATGACATTGGAGTCCAATTTTGGTGAGTCTGGGGGGATTAATGTGAATGGGAATAATATTATCATGTGGACCCCGTGTGATAATGATTGTATTCGTGTGATTGATGAGGATGGAATGTTTCAAAAAGCATATATGAATAATAGTGGTAGTTGGGGTACTGGAAGTGACATACGTTGGAAAGAGAATATCGAAACCATCGATGGGGCATTAAGTAAAGTTGTGAAAATGCGTGGCGTTCAATATTATCGAAAAATGAAAGCAGATAAAGATGTTGATCGTCAAAACCGTCGGTTAGAGTTAGGGTTTATTGCCCAAGAAGTTGAGTTGTATTTTCCTGAGTTGGTTGAAACAGATTTTAACGGGTATAAAAGTGTGTTGTATTCAAATATGACATCTGTATTACTACAAGCAACCAAGGAATTAAAGTTAGAAAAGGATGCTGAAATAAAAGCGGTATTGCAAGAAAATACCGAGTTGAAGTCCCAGGTTCAAGATTTGAAAGCAACATTATCCGATGTCATAAATCGACTAGAGGCCTTGGAGTCCAACCCATAATTGAATAATTTTAATGGGCAATCCTGTGCCTTAAGTGAAAATAATATTAAAAAATCGTTAAATAATGTTGATGGTAAAAATCTTGTATTTAACTGTTATTTGTAAGATATTGATCAATAAAAAAGGGTAATGTAGAATATTGATAAGCATTTTTTTGAAAAAAGGAGTTAAAATGGGTAAAATTACTGAACATTATGGGGAGCTTGTATTTGACGCCGATGAAATGCAACGTCGATTATCAGCCGAAACATTTGAAAAGTACATGAACACCATCAATAATGGTGCGAATTTGGACGAATCCGTGGCCATTGATATTGCCCGTGCTGTGAAAGACTGGGCCATCGATCATGGGGCGTCTCATTTTACCCATTGGTTTCAACCACAACGAAGCGGTACCGCTGAAAAGCATGACGCCTTCATTAATTACAATGGCAATGGTCATGTGATTGAAAAGTTTTCAACCAGTCAATTGATTCAATCAGAGCCCGATGCCTCATCATTTCCATCCGGTGGCATCCGTTCCACATTTGAAGCGCGTGGCTACACCGCTTGGGATCCGACATCTCCAATGTTTATTCGGGATGAATTTAATAGCAAAAGTTTAATCATTCCATCGATTTATTTATCATGGACGGGTGAAGCGTTGGACATGAAGACCCCATTGCATCGGTCCATTAATGCATTGAATACCCAAGCCATTAAGTTGCAAAAGTTACTGGGCAATCGTCAGGCCAAACGCATTAAAGTGTACTCTGGTATGGAGCAAGAATACTTTTTGATTCCATTGGATGTGGCCAGTCAACGTCCTGATTTAATGATTTGTGGACGAACCATATTTGGTGCGCCACCAGTCAAAGGGCAATTAATGGAGGATCATTATTTTGGGTCGATTCGTCCTCGGGTCAGTGAGTTTATGAATGCATTGGATCAAGAATTATATCGTTATGGCATTCCGGCCAAAACCAAGCACAATGAAGTGGCTCCGAATCAATTTGAGTTGGCCCCATTATATGAGGAAATTAGCTTGGCCATTGATCATAACTTGCAAATGATGGACATCATGCGGCGGGTGGCTGAAGAGCATGACTTTTTAATCCTTCACCATGAAAAACCATTTGCTGGGTTGAATGGGTCTGGAAAACACATGAACTGGTCGTTGGGTGATAACACCGGTGCCAATTACCTCGAGCCATCACGTTCGCCAGTAAAAAACATTTCATTCATTATGACGTTGGGCGCCATTTTAATTGGGATGCATAAGTTTTCAGGGCTGTTGCGTGCGGCGATCTCTGATGCCGGGAATGAACACCGCATGGGGTCCCATGAAGCGCCCCCGGCCATACTATCCATATATATGGGCGATTATTTAAATGAAATTTTGGATTCCATTGAAAATGCAAAGTCATTTACGGATAAAACGTTAAGCACCATCAATCATGGCATTGAGGGATTGCCGAAAGTCATGAAAGATATTTCGGACAGGAACCGAACGTCTCCAGTGGCATTCACTGGTAATAAATTTGAGTTGCGCGCATTGGGTGCCTCAGCCAATGGTGCGGATGCAGCCAAAGTCATGAATATGTTGTGTGCCTATGGGTATGAGCAGTTAATCGCTAAGCTTGAAAAGAAAAAAGGCGATGTTAAGAAAAATGCGCTGATTGTTTTAAAGGACGTATTAAAGTATACGAAAGCCATTCGATTTGAAGGAAATAACTACGCCGATGAATGGAAGAAAGAAGCGAAAAAGCGTAAATTGTTTGTGGTGGATACGACACCGGAAGCCTACAAATACAATTTGGACAAAGAATGCATTCAATTGCATGAGTCCTTAAATGTATTAACCAAACGCGAGGTTGAATCACGAGTTGAAATTAAGTATGATGCCTATTCCAATACCAAGTTGGTGGAATACCGCTTGGCCATTGATATTGCAAGGCGTCAAATCATGCCGGCCATTATCGATCAATTGAATGATCTGGGCCGAGCGTTTGAGCATGGCAAAGTGGTCAAGCTAAACGCAGTCGCCATTCAAAATGATTTTCGCGCCCTTGAAGAGTTGTACTCGACCATACAAACAAAGGTGGAATATTTATCAAAATTCGTTACCGCATCTGAACAACAAGAGGATCCATACAAAAAAGCCCATGCCATTTCCACCAAGGGGGCTGATTTGCTTCAATCCCTGAGGGATGATGTGGATGCGGCTGAAAAGCGTGTGGCTGATGATTACTGGCCATTGCCAACCTACGATCAGTTATTATTGTCTTTCTAATCAATTAAAAAAGAGGGGGGGACGTAATTATCCGGGCCAAGGGCCCCATCAGTCAAGATTTAAACGGAACCCCGCGTAATATAGGGGTGATTATTGTGATGTAATGGATGATCAAACATACTCTGGAGCGCATCTAACTCTTATTGGATAAAATGGAGTGGCATTTCCATGAATATGTCAAGAATAGCCCCAAATAAAAGGGGCTGAGGGGATGTTTAAACAAGTTGTGAGTCCATGGCATGACCTGAAAAGTGTGTTTAAATTGATAATGCCCGTTAAAAATAAATCGATGGGGTTTGCAAGCTTAAAAGATCGAATGAAGTGGAGCGTTTAAACATTAAAAAAATCAATGCAATTTAATGGATCCTCAAAAACAGCTTAGTTCTCATTCAGACAAGCTGAAAATGGGGTGTTTAGTTGATTTTAGTTAAATATATTACAGATAATCGATGTTTTTATTCGATCACAACTGGGTACAAATAATTAATGATACTATAGGGGGAAAAAAAGCTTTGAAATTAAAGCGACTATTATTTGGAATTATAATACTCACATTGAGCTCAATTGGACTGATGGCAGACACCACGGTACCCATGAAACTCAATGTTTCTGCTGTATTAAGCTATAGTGATGGCACACTCATTAATAGCACCTCAACAGAAAACATCCAAATTGGGCTATATACCAGCACGTCTGAGTTTGTTTGGCAGAAGCCCGTTGGGGTGTGGTTTCAAAATGGACTAATCGAAGCAACACTGGTTGGAACAGGGACGAATTCAAATGGTGACTCCATGGTCCTTAACGAGTCGCTTTTTGAAAACGAAAACCTAAAAGTTGGATTTGTCATTACGGAAAATGGCGAAGATAAACTAGCGCTGGTTGAATTGGTGAGTCAGCCCTATGCAATTAAAAGTGCCAGTTCGGATTATGCGCATGAAGCGGGCAACACGAGTGCATTAAAGGGCGTGGCCATCAGCGATATTGAACCATCAGCAAATAGCATTATGGTTTATTCAAACACCACGGGCGAGTGGGTCCCTGATCAATTGTCTGTGATAGAGATCCCATCGAATGATGTGAACGAAATTTCTGGATCATTTGAAAATATGACAGTGAAGCGAATTTTGGGGAAAACCCTAACTTCGGCGGTGCGCGCCGGGTCTGTTATGCCAACGGGTGCGGTATTGATGTATTCACCGGATGTGGATGCACCCAATGGGGCGTTTCATCCCAGTTCAGGTAATCCTGATCCCGGTGAGGTATTAACCTGGGATGGTGAAAATGACGTATGGATGCCATCAACCAATCGGTTAGAGAAATTAACAGACGTAAGAGTTGATTATGATAACACTCCTGTGAATAATATTTTTAAATATGATCCAACAGATGCTGGCGGACGATACAAGCTGGTGGAAATCGGGATCAACTATTTAAAAGATATTGATACAAGCAGTGTTCAAGGTGGGCAATTTTTACAATATGACGAAGGGTTGTCCAAATGGAAAGGGGCGGCAATGAATTTAAGTTCATTAATCGATGTTAACCCTACAATAGATACTTCAGATCAAAGGTTCTTATATTTCAATGGTTCAACATCAAAGTGGGATTCAAAACCAATCACTTTAAAAGGTTTATCCGATATAATAGATTCTAATTTTGGAAACGAAAAAGTTATTGTGTCGAAAGCCTCTGGATCAAATTTTGAATACAGAGATTTTAAGTTGGATGCACTTTCGGATGTGGATACAAGTAATAAAACCGTTGGCAGTGCGTTGGTGTGGAAAGGCGATGCCTTGGGGTGGAATGTAGAAGCCAATAAAATCAGTGATATCAACGAGTTGAATGGGTTTAATATTGCAAGCCCATCCTATAAATACATGTATCATGATGGAACCGAATGGGTTGCAAAAGAATTAAATATATTGACAACGATGAAAGATTTAACGGATACGAACATTGTGAATGAGGCGGATAAACAAATTGTGTATTATGATTTAGATACCCAAAAGTGGCGAAACAGTGCATTAACGATTGGAAGTCCTGGCAATACAGGGTTAATCGGCGATATTGAATTGGATTGGGCCGGCCAAGGGGCAAGTCCATCCAAGAAGTTTTTGGTATATAGCAATGATAAATGGCGAAATGCTGAGATCAGTGTTGGGGAAATGAATGACATTACCATTACCAATGCGGTCAATGGCCAGGTAATGGTGTATAGCAATGGTCAATGGGTCAACCAAGATCCAAAATCAAAAGTGTCTAGTCTTACGGATGTGTCATTGACCAACCTGAGCGATGGTCAAATTCTAGAGTATGATGCCACCGATCAAAAGTGGGTCAATAAAACCGCAAGTACCAGTTTTTCACTGTCTCAAATTACGGCATCGAGCACGGATGAAGAAATTGACATCTTAGGGCACCTGGTGCCAGGGCTACTGAATGGTCCGTCGTATGATTTGGGAAGTGCAACGAATTCCTGGCGAAACATTTATTTGTCGACAGGAAATGTCTATTTTGGGGCCGATGGAAATCGTGCTTCATTATCTTACGATGCCACAAATCAGGAGCTGGTGATTGGGCGTACAGGCGCCGGTTCCGATCAAGTGAATATAAAGATGCAAGATGGGTATGCCATTGTGGGTGAGCACAGTGGGGTGATTGATACCATTCATCCAATGGCTTATTGGGATGACCCCAATGTCATTAAATACACCAGTTCATTCGTGTTTGATTCAGCCAATGGTCGACTGGGGATTGGAACGACGACACCGGCAACGGCATTGCATGTTGACGGTGATATAACAGCCAATAAAATTCTCTTTAATAACGTTTATCAAAATATAAGTGATTTGCCGAGCGCAACGGTTAATCATGGGATGTTTGCCCATGTGCACAGCACAGGGAAGGCGTACTTTAGTCATGCAGGAAATTGGGTCGAACTGATGCATGTCGAGAGTTCTGGCCTAGTTAAGGCCGATCAATTATTTTTAGGTGATGGAACGCCGACCACCAATGCCGAGGTGAAATTGCATGTGGATGGCGATGCCCAAGTGGATGGTGCCATTTACATATCTGGCGGTTCGGACTTGGCCGAGGGATTTCACATTGTGGCTTCTGAAAAGGTTGAGCCAGGTACGGTGGTGAGTATTGATCCCAATAATATTGGTAAATTGATTGTTACGAATGAAGCCAACGATACCAAAGTGGCCGGTGTAGTGAGTGGAGGAAATGGGATTAAAGCCGGTTTAATCATGACTCAAACAGGGACACTGGCAGATGGTGAGTATCCCATTGCATTAACGGGTCGTGTTTGGGTGAAATGCACCAATGAAAATGGCACCATTGGTGTTGGTGATTTACTTACAACGGCATCAAAGCCAGGCCATGCCATGAAAGCCGATGGCGGTAATTCTCAAGGAGCGATATTGGGTAAGGCAATGTCACCATGCCGCAAAGATAACATGGTATTAACATTGATTAGCTTACAATAACAATGAAAGGGGGGGACAAGTTTTGCATATGTTTAAAAAAAAACAACCAACCTTTTCAAGCCGTGATTTAACGCAACAAAAAAAAATCACTCAATGGTTGCAACCTTTTATCGATAACATAACCATTGATATGAAAACGTTACGATTACATCAAATGGTTAAAGGAGCTCGTTAATTATGACAATGATCTCTTTAATGTTTTGTTGCGCAATCCTAGTTATTAAAAATACGCTCAATCCGCCGATGCCGGCGAAGGTGAGGGTTGAAAAAAAACAGTACAAAAAACATGTGCGTGGGAGGCCATTGTTTTGAGGGGTGTTCATCTATTGCAAACAAAGTTAAGGGCAACTGGCGTGCTCCTTTGTGGGGTGTTATGTTGGGGGGCCATGTCGTTGGATGCGCTATCAACCACTGTGCCTGATTTTTCGGATACGGTGGATGCCGAGATAGAGGCAGCTTCAGGGCTAAATAGCGTGGAGGCAAATTTAAAGTTATGGTTGGATGCCTCGAATATTAATGGTCAAGACAATTCCAGTATGGCTAATGATGCTGGGATTTCAGAGTGGAAGGATTTAAGTGGTCAGGAGAATCATATGAAGCAATCAGTTAGAGAGCATCAGCCTGCTTTCAATTTATCTTCAAGATCTTTTGGAGGTGAACGATCTTCCGTAATATTTAATGATCAAACAGCTGTGGCAAAAGCGAATCCTGCAGGATCACAATTTTCTCATAATGCAACAGCTAATTATTTAATACTTGAAAACGGTATTGATATTCAGCCAAATGAGGATAGAACAGTTGTTGTTGTGTTTAGTGATCATCACGCTGACCATCAATTACCTTATGATGCCGAAGAGAGACTTATCGAAAAAAATTTTACAGAGGATTCTTATGGGGAGATCCTTGGAGTTAGTATGGGCCACTTTATAGGTCGTAGTCGCCAAAATGTTAGGTTAAGAACGGGTGATACGTATATTCATAATTCAGATGATGCACAAACATTAATAACAAAGAACATTATGATAGTGTCAAGTTATGATTCGACACCCAAAGTCTATTTAGATATAAACGGTCACTATAGCGAATTAGGTGTAAGAAATAATTTTAATTTTAGTTTTGGTGATCCGAATTCAAGACATGAAAAACATTTAAAGATAGGCTTTCCATCTATACATAAATCTTTTTGGCATCGGGGGTTTCATGGAGAAATAGCTGAGTTGATGGTGTTTGATACAAAATTAGAACCAGAGGAACGAATAGCAATCAATTATTATCTCGCCAAAAAGTGGGGGTTACAAGAAACGGTAGATAGTGATGGCGATGGTGTTAACGATAACGTTGATGTTTTTCCGTTAGACCCAACTGAGACAGTAGATACCGATAGTGATGGCACAGGTAATAATGCAGACAATGATGATGATGGCGATGGGTTCACGGATGCGGAAGAAAATGCCGCAGGAACCAGTGCCATCGATGCCAATAGCATACCGGTGCCCGATTTCTCGGATACGGTGGATGCCGAGATAGATGCAGCCTTAGGGCTAAATAGCGTGGAGTCGAATTTAGCACTATGGTTGGATGCCTCGAATATTAATGGACGAGACAATGCCGGAATTTCGGATGGCCAGTCAATTAGTGAATGGAAGGATTTGAGTGGAAATCAAAATCACCTAAGTCAATCAGTTGATGCTAAGCAACCACATTTTACTCTTCAGACACAATCATTAAATAATCTAAATAGTATAACGTTTCCACCAGGAAACAGTCAAAGTTTTACACCAATATATTTGCAGGCTAGTAATATAACATCTGTAAATAATAAAACTGTCTTTATAGTTCTAAATCAGAGGGCCAAAGTTTTCGCACCAGTTTATCAAGAAACTTTCTCTACGAGCGGTATGACCGGCTATTATAAATTTCTATCACCTAATTACAGCTGGAGGATAAGGGGTCACGCGTGTAGTCCAAAGTCCCCAAATTATTATTATGGATATGTCAATAACAATAATTCATTTGCTAATGACCATAACGCAAACATTATAGATCTGAGTTATGGGGAAGATGGTAGTGGGACTCCTATAGACATCAGCTATTATATTAATGGATATGTTGACCAGGAAAATAATATAGATAGTTATGGTTGTATTGATAGTCATGATCTTTCGAATGACAGCAACAGAACCTATCGTGCGGATCAAGCGCCAATATCAGATTTTAAGCTTGGAAGCGCTTATCCTTACAGTAACAGAAATGTTGATGCTGATTATGCAGAGATACTGATTTTTGATAAAGCGTTAGCTAAAGAGGATAAAATTAAGATTAGATATTACCTCGCTGCCAAGTGGGGATTAACCGCCAGTGTCGATAGTGATGGGGATGGCGTAAAAGACAATGCAGATGCATTTCCATTAAATGCAACTGAAACTGTAGACACAGATGGTGATGGCATAGGAAATAATGCAGATACAGATGACGATAATGATGGGTTCACGGATGCGGAGGAAGACGCTGCTGGAACCAGTGCCATCGATGCCAATAGCATACCCGTACCCGATTTCTCCGATACGGTGGATGCGGAAATTGAATCCGCCTCAGGATTGGATAGCGTGGAGTCGAATTTGAAATTATGGCTGGATGCCAGCAATATTAATGGTCAAGACAATTCCGGTATTTCGGATGGTGCAGCGATTTCGACGTGGGTGGATTTGAGTGGTTCTGGGTCACATGCGTATAATAATACGGGTGGCAGTATTCCTAAATTAAAAAAGAATCAGTATGGAGCTAGCACCAATAAATCTGCCGTAGATTTAGATAATAGTTATTTAGAATTACAGTTAACGGGTTATACAGAGTCCAAAGTAACAATGTTTTTTGTTTACGATAAACAAAGTGTAAGTGGTTGGGATAGTTTGTTTCATGCTTATACAGCAGGGGAAGGTCATAATTTTTGGTTAATGGATAACCAAAATAATACTAGTACAAATTCCGGTTACTTCATTAAAGGTTGGAAATATTTTAATCCAGGAAGTGAGTCCGGATTACATATCGTGACAGTAAGGGCGAATGCAAATGCTGGGAATATTTATGCAGATGGAGAGAGTGTATTGAGTAATAGTCATATTGATCCAAATATTCATAGTGGGTATAGTTTTCATCCAACATCAAAAACAACAATAGGGGCAGACGGACGCAACAGGAGTACGCATCGAACAGATGCTCATTTATCGGAAGTGTTGATATTTTATGATGAGTTATCAGATAGTAATATGATAAAAATCAATTATTATTTATCAAAAAAGTGGGGATTAACCGCCAGTGTCGATAGTGACGGGGATGGCGTAAAAGATAATGCAGATGTGTTTCCATTGAATGCCACTGAAACTATAGATACAGATGGAGATGGGATAGGAAATAATGCAGATACCGATGACGATAATGATGGGTTCACGGATACGGAGGAAGACGCTGCTGGAACCAGTGCCATCGATGCCAATAGCATACCCGTACCCGATTTCTCCGATACGGTGGATGCGGAAATTGAATCCGCCTCAGGATTGGATAGCGTGGAGTCGAATTTGAAATTATGGTTGGATGCCAGCAATATTAATGGCCAAGATAATGCTGGCTTAACCGATAATCAAGCCATCGATCGATGGCTTGATTTAAGTGGGAATGGTCATAATGTAAACCAAATAAACAGTGTGCATCAACCCATCTTATTTAATAATGGGAACTTCAAAACCATTAAATTTTCAGGGACGCAACACAGTAGTTCTGATTACATGAGTACAGGCATCACTGGTGGATTTGGTGATTTGAATGGCAATAACCGAACCGTGATCGTCCTGTTTAAACAACATGTCGGGGCAGATAACTTGCATAGCTGTTTGTTTACAACACGCGGCCACAATCATGAGGCTCAAGGATTTACAATGTGTGTAGGGCAATCACAAATAAATATCATGCACCGTGAATCTGTGCAAAACATGTCGACCACGGCAACCCTACCATTAAATGAATTTCATATTCTCACCCATAAAGCGGATGGAACCGGTCCATCACAGC
This sequence comes from bacterium UBP8_UBA817, assembly GCA_002296285.1. Lineage (GTDB taxonomy): Bacteria > Margulisbacteria > Marinamargulisbacteria > UBA817 > UBA817 > UBA817. The sequence goes on along the minus strand of DBHX01000059.1, from coordinate 293 downwards.
ACTTATTTAATTCTGGGAATGAAATTCATAGCGCAACCTTAACTAATTGGGGTTTAACCAATAACAATAACATTACATTGGGGCAAGAACGTCACACATCTGGCCAGTATGAATTCCAGGGAGAAATTGCAGAGGTTATGGTATTTAATGAAGCATTATCTAACAATGCCTTTGGCCAAATTAATTATTATCTCGCCAAGAAGTGGGGGTTAACAGCCACCATGGATAGCGACGGGGATGGGTTCACGGATGCGGAAGAAATTGCTGCTGGAACCAGTGCCATCGATGCCAAT